>JAGGUS010000065.1 GCA_021158375.1 Thermoprotei archaeon | reverse complement strand
TAAAGGCATGTGCTGAGAACTCTGCTAATCCATTATCGTACTTCTCCTTTATGACCTTTGCCGCTTCATCTGTTATATTATCTATGAACAGGGATACATGAGGAATTATTCCATGACAATTTGCTATATCGATCCACTCGAAGTTATACGTCCCGCTACAATCATCTACACGCATGGTTACGAAAGGAGGCATAGCTAACATTACAAAGGGTTTACGTGATGCCCAGACTATGCTCTTCCAGAATATATCGTCCAAGCCACAACCATGACCAAAATATTCTTCAAGCCATACTTTAGGGGATGTAGCAAATAGCACGGCTTTCCCTTTACCATATCTAGTAGCTATAAGAGCAGGACAACCACTCCCATTAGCCAATACCATTAAGACCCTACACCTAGATGAGACATGCACTATATTGCCAGCTTCTATAGGTTTGTTAAAATAGACTAACTCCTTTTCACGAGTGTATGTTATGTAGTGGGAATTATCAATCGTGCGTATCGCATGGGTAGTCATATGTGGCATATGTGTCGGAGTCGGTGCGGTTACTATTCCAAATATCTCCTTAATTGGTTCAGGGAAGGAATGAATTTCATGTCCATCCAAACATACAATTCCAGTTCCATTCTTAACGGCATTAGCTATTATGTACGCTTCATCTTTAGAGATATCAGTAGCTATGCCCTCCTGCCCTAATATGATCACGCTATATTCGCTTATGTTACTAGTTATTTTATTTTTAGAGAGATCTAAGATGTCAAAAGGTATACCAAGATGTTCAAATGGACTTAGTATTATCTCATTTATTGATCTATAACTCTCCTTCTGACTATTAACAATGCATAACGTGGAGATCTTCAAGTAATCACCAGTAAAGGTATTATGCCAGGCAGGTATTTTAACTTTCCAGAAAAATGCTATTCGTTATCAGTACTTATTTTAACGTACTTCTTCAGATGTCTCCAATAATGCCTAGCCTCATCAGTATTGACTAAGTGGATCTCAAATGGATGGAATAATGGAAGCCCAGCCTTCTCCTCAATCTTAGCCCTAAGTTCGCCTCGTTCCTTATTACTTTGTGGTATTTTATCGCTTATAATTAGGATATCTACATCGCTACCACCTGTCCACGTACCCTCAATAACACTACCGAATACATAGACTTCACACTCACCTAAGAGTTCCTTAGATGCTTTAGCTATCTTCTTTGAATATTCTCTCCAATTCTCAATTAGTTTTCGCATTTTCATCTTGAACTCATAGATCTTGTACAAATTTTATCACCTTTTCCGCAAAATCTACTAACTCCTTGGTCTCATCCTTCTCGTACTTTCTTAGTAAATACCTAGATGATGTATATGCTTCCTCAAGCCTTATTATCAATGACCTATTCTCCTTTATGAATTTCTGAATTATATTCCGTTTATTAGCTAATAATTGAGCTAGTACACCAAACAGCTGTCGTATAATGTGTGTTCTCGGTATTTCACCTGTAAGATCAAAGAGCTTGTACTTTAGATATAATTGAACAGCTTGTTCAGCTAGAAATGCCGCTAAGTCGTAATCGCCCTCTTTAAAATGATATTTTGAAGCGCGTAGCATGCTTAAAGCTCTTTTACGTAATAAATCAACATCCTCTTTTCTAACCATTCTCTCTGAATACTGCAAGAAAAACAGAATTTTAAAGCTATCTTAGACGAGAGAAATGCAATACCTATAGTAGCGTTTATATTCGTGTGAATAAGCTAATAATATAGAGCAAAAATGAAATATACTTCATTGTATGTAATAGTAGCACTTTCTGTAGCGGCGGTATTGATTTTAGGCATTATATTCGCGCATTATTCCAATAGGATGTCTGTGAAAAGCCCATTAAACGCTTCTGAAATAACCCCTGCCGATGTATCGCTAAGCTATGTAAGCTACCTAGAGGCGATAGTTGTAGTTGATAATGATCCAGGAAATAATAACCTCAGGACTACTTGGGGCATTAGTATGTACATAAAAGCGGATAATATGACAATGCTCTTTGATGCAGGCCCTGATCCAACGGTATTAAAAGAGAACGCTAAAAAGCTAGGACTTGATCTAAGCAAGATAGATTTTATTGTGATTTCACATGAACACGGAGATCATATAGGAGGATTAAAGTGCATAGCGGAAATAATGGGGGATAAGCCGATTAAAGTATACGTTCCGAAGCATATGGCCAGTAGCGCTAAAAAGTGGATTAGAGGACTTGGATTTAATGTAATAGAGATAGACAGGACAACTGTTATAGCTAAGGGAGTAGCGGTCATAGGAGAATTATATGGTCCTCCTTATGAGCAAGCACTAGCCGTTAACGTAAAGGGACGTGGATTAGCAATATTTGTAGGTTGCAGTCATCCAGGAGTTGATAACATAGTTAAAAAAGCAGTAAGCGATCTGAATGAGAAACCATATATCGTAATAGGTGGCTTCCATTTAGTAGGGGCAAGTGAGGATAGAATAGCGTCAGTCGCTGATTCGTTGATTAAGCTTGGATTGAAAAAGATATATCCCATGCACTGTAGTGGAGATGGTATAAGAGGATATATATCCGAGAAGTATCCAGAGGTATATGGAGATGGAGGAGTAGGATTGAAGGTTATAATAAAGGAGAGAGGATGAATTCAACCTCAAATTGCGAAGCTTTAACTTGACTTTAGGAATATATACTAACATGGCCTACACTAATCTATGTAGAGTGCGCGTTCGACCCATTATAGCATATTATTCTAAGTTATACTCGTGGTGGTCACAGCCAAGTAAAGAGGAGATGTTGAATAGAGTAAGGACTTATCTAGATTACCTTAGGGATGTACTTCAAAAAGAAAATGGCATAGAACTGCTTGAACCCATCGTAGTCTCTTCAGTAGATGACCTTTATGACTTTAGCCTAGGAGAGAAAGTAGTGAAGAATACAGACATACTATTAGCTATAAATGCAGGCCTTGGATCACAGCCTGCCTTAATAGCCCTTGGCGACTTGGGATTGCCTACAGTAATTTTAGGACTTAATTCGCTTAGGATGAAGCGCAGACATGAAGGATTCCCAGATCCTGAAGCGCTAGATGCCTACGGAGAACTACGCAGAAGAAACAGATTAGTTAAGCTAGCTGTGGGCATTGAGGATCTATTAAGCGCGTTAAGAGAACTACGTTGCTTAAATGTCCTAAGGAAC
>JAGGUS010000298.1 GCA_021158375.1 Thermoprotei archaeon | reverse complement strand
GTACTTCTGGCTTAGTTATAGGATCGCATCTTTCAAGTAATCGAACATATTTTCTTAATCTTCGATAAGCTCTATAGAGTGATGGATGAGCCCTGCTCCTTAGCTCTAATAATCTCATAAGCGTCCCCTCCCTTATCGCCTCCCTTATAAGCTTTATCTCCCTCATTATTGTATACAAATTATGCTGGGCTATCTTAGAGACCCTTTCTTCTTCCGGCATTTCCTTTAAACTCTCTATATCCATATTTGAACATATAGGACATTCGCATGGTAGCTCCTTAGTTATGTTCTCTATTCTTAATGTTCCTTCAGGTAATATATACCTGCCATTTCTAGCATAGAGTACATAAGAAGCAGAGTCAAAAAGATCGTATCCTAAAGCTACTGCAAGGCTTAACATTATTGGGTGCCCTGCTCCAAAAAGGTGCATCGGCTTCGTAGTAGGTATGTGAGACCTAGCTATAGCCATCATATCTACTAACGTTTCGAAATCGTAATTCTCCATAATTTGCGTAGGGCTCCCTAGCGCATATATGTCATAATCTAGTGATGCTACGTTTCTAGCTGATATCTCAACAAGTTTTAGTTCAGTACCTCCTTGTATTGGAGCAACTAGTAACATGCTTCGATTATCCACATCCCATAACATCTTTGCACGTCTAGCTCTTCTCAAAGTCTCCTTAACTGACCACTCGACGCTATATTTCGTATTGCCAGCTCCTGATGGTATATCCAATATTACTCCTATATCGCTTCCAATTGCTTTTTGATAATCTAGTATGAAATCAGGATTGACGTCTATGTATCCATATTCAAGTATTTGATATGCTCCCGAATCAGTCATTATAGGCACATTTAGTCCTAAAAGTCTATGTATCCCCTTCTCAATAGCCTTTTTACCGTAGTTCTTCCATATAATGTATGCATTCGTTATTACTAGATCTACTTTAAATTCGCTTTCAAGTATTTTTAAAGGAAAAGGAGATCTTAATGGGTTTATTACTGGAGCTAGTGTAGGTGTTTGTACTATACCATGCTTTGTATATAGCTTCCCTATCCTACCATGTAGATCGTGATCTATTATCTCGAAGCTCATTTATTACTCCGAGATTTCTTTTCCATTACATACTCCTCATAAATCTTTCTCACGCGCTCAGCAGCTGGACCGCTCCCTTCAACAACTCCATCCTCAGTTACTTTTATCCTGTCCATAACTAATATGACTTTTGCATCCTCTATATATTTAACCATATGCGGAAAGACACGCTCAATTCGCTCAGCGAGCTCTCTAAGATCTATAAGTCGCTCTTGAGATAGTATCTCGGAAATCACATTCCCACTTATTATTACTCTAGTATATTCCACGCCTTTTTCATCCTTTACATCTCCAAGGCATACATGTAGGCTTCTATCGTCATATCCTAATAGGACTCCTTCGTAAGTCTTCCCATTTATAGTCCTTATAAACACTTTCCTATTCAACAATGAGTTCAGTTCGCTATGGAATTTACGTGTTGCTACAGAGGTAAAGCTCATAAAGCTCCCTATGCTAGATAACGCTCTGAGGTGAAATTTAAGTATTGGGTAGTTGGGAGATAATATGAAAATGCTCTTAGTTATTGATAAGATAGAAAAGGATCCATATATCCCAAAGCTACTGCTCCTAAAAGGGCGCCATAAAGAGAAGAACTTACAGGTAACTCTAGATCTTCCTGAAAAACTACAGGACATAGTAGAGTTTAAAGAAGGTGAAGAAGTCGAGGTAGAGCTTAGTAAAGAGAAGATATCTGATGTAGGAGGTAAAGATCTCTATATGCATGGCTACGTATTATTAAAGGAGAAACGAGGCTCTAAAGTGACTTTACAAATATCCATACATGGCCTAATGCTTAGGATAACCTCTTCTGTTCCAGAGTACTCTAAGGAACTAACATCCTTTTCAGAATTCGAAAAGGTCTACGTCCTATTTAGAAGAAAATAATACTCAATTTTCTATTTTAATAACTAATTTTTGATTACTTTCACTTAACTCTGTGGCTCTCCAAAGAGACTTTGTTCTCTTAATTACACATAACAATACCTTAATAGTGATTGTTTGTAGCATAATTTTTAATAACTTCTAACTTAGCCATATTTAACGAATAAGTATGAGTAAGATGTCGTATCTTACGCAGAAAGGATCACTATCAGATGTTACATTCCTCTATGAAAATACAGTCCAGATAAGCGAACATAATAGACATTACGAACCAGTATTAGGTAGTAGCCTTGGCGCTCGCACTTATCTAGCTACGTTAGATAGATCCTTTTATACGCCTTCTACACCTAGCAACAAGATTCTAAAATATAGACGCTTAGATGTACTAAACAAAAGAAAGAGTACATTAGAAAAGAAGGAGAATAGCATAATAATGTTAATACGGAGGGTATCCTCTAATCTTAACATTCCTAAGAGCGCTAGAGAGCGAGCCATAAGTCTGTTCTTAAAGTGTGCTAGAAAAATCGCTCAAAGTAATAAACGTGAATTAGTGTTACTAGCTGCGGCCTGCTTACTTATAGCTGTTCGCGAACTTAAACATGCTGCACCCATTACCCTACAAGAGATAGTATCTGCCTTTAATCAAAATGGAGTTAAAGTGAACCCTATGAAGACCCTGTGGACTATTAAGAATATAGAACAGCTCTTAGGAAATCGTATTCCATTAAGGAGTTGCAAAGATTACGTATGGCGGTTGACACAAGAGGCAATAAAAAATCCAATTGTGCAAAAAAAGCTTAGGGAACTTGGAATAGATC
>JAGGUS010000223.1 GCA_021158375.1 Thermoprotei archaeon | reverse complement strand
CTATGGTTTAATGCCTCTAAGAAGTCTTCCAGTCTAGCTGACAAGTTATCTCACTTTGCTTACCGTAGACTACAACTGGCAATTATAACTAAAGCTATAGAGTATAATGTACCTATTGTTTTCGTCAATCCTAGAGGTACTTCATCCACTTGTCCAAGGTGTGGAGCTAAGTTATCCCACATCCACAGGTTAGCAGTATGTAAGAAGTGCAGGTTCAAAGCAGATAGGGATACTATAGGTGCATTGAACATTTACATTTGCGGTTTAAGGAGGATGTGGGGGAGTACTGGGTCTCTCCCGAACGCTCCCGCTATGAAGAATGAACCCCGACAGAGCGGGAGAACAAAGGATGAACCGATGACGCTCTATATAAAAATCATATACAAGCAATAAAGAGGAGAACCCTACAATAGTTATGGGACTATTACGCAATAAGTCGTTCTTTACTAATGCCGCATTCCAGCCAAAGACTTTGGCATAATTATATAAGAACTCCGCTACATTAACCTCACACATGAATACGCTCGCTTTGTCCTCATATGCAGCATAAATGTACTCCTTAGCACCTTCGTGTCCAGCAAAGTAGAGAGCCAAGATACCAGCATCAAGGACGTATCTCCTTTTCAACCTCTACCCTCCTTGAAGCATGAATAAGCCTTACAACCTCCATTGCTCTCTTACCATCAACTCCAAAGGCATCCTTAAGACTCCTAGGTATAATTAATCGTATGCTATTATCTTCAACTACAAGCTCTAAATATGTACCCTCATGAATACCGAACCTCTTTCTTACATTAGCAGGAATGACTATTAACCCCTTTTTATGCACCTTAACCCTATATCTCTCCACAAATACACCCTGATTAAGTTAAACATATTCAATTTAAGTTTAACGTTTAACATTTATAGAACCTAAACGCATCTTAGAGCTCATGTTTAAACGAAAAACTATATATGTACAAAATGTTCTATATTTTCTGAGGTGTTATCAAGTGGAAAAATCACGCTTATTAGCATTATTATTGATGTTATCACTGATTCTTATCAGCTTCATATTATATCATAAATTGTACATGCCCACTAAAACTCAAGTGAGTAAGGAATTACAAATTGACACTGAAAACATACACATTCCAAAGGATATAATTGTCATTCATATAGGCGATACTAACGAGTTACTTAATATGACATTAGACGCTCTAAGGGATATGGGGATAAAAGTAAGTAGCATTAGGGAACTGCCAAACGATGTTGAAGCCCTAAAAGAACTCTTCTCAGACTTAATTACAGAAGGTAGACATGTAGTAATAATGGTTGATGGAGATTGGATAGCAAGACAGCTCATGAATGAGACCATAGTTACGTTTAATGGAACCGAAACTAGGTTAACAGTAGCGCCACCACTTCGGAACTTCTTTACGAAAGTGATTTACCCAAGGAATATAGAGCTTAACGCAACATTCATAGCCATTGGTGGGAAGACTAGAGCGCTTATAGAGGCATTATATGCTGTCGGGTTGTATCCAGGACCCAAGAAAATATGCGAGTACGATCCCCTAATGATATGCTATAGTCTTGTACCATCATTTGGGGCAACGATAGCTGATTCCAATAGACCAATACCAATTGACTTCATTCTAGAGACGCTATCCGAATGGTTTAAACTAGAATTTGAGGAAAAGGAAATTACAAGTGCTGAAGGCGATAGCTATTTAGTTGGAGCTCTTTCTAAGCTAATCATTGAGAAAGAGTTGTATCCTTATGGGAAGCTAAATGTACTTTTAAAAGTTTATAAGCAAGCTCACGATCATGTTAGTTCCTATGACTGGTATTACTATAAGGTAAAAATTCAGACTATACCAGGATATACGAAATGGGGTACAGATTGGTGTACAGATGAAATCTATGCTTATCATTGGGTTAGCCCTGGAGATGGAGATAGAATGCTAGTAGACTATAGTCCTGATATCGAAATAGAGATGGGAGAAACCACCGTCATACTCGAGTCTAGGTATAGTCCTGAAGGACCTTCAACAGGCTTCTCAGTTTCATGGACTTATGAGATACCAGATGTTAACGTTCATGACATAAGCGATTATGGTGAAAACATGGCCGCATGGTATCATGATTTAGTACCTGGAAGCGACGCTTCAAAATATACTTATGTTGCTGAACCTGGCTTCGTTGTTAAGACAGTACAAAATGTCGATGACGGCGGAATTATAATTGAATATAAGGTAGTGTGGAGGAAACTCGGGCTAGTTGGGGATACCTATACAATGAAGACAGGTAAGGTTTTTGCACCGATGACCAGAGCACGGGGTGATGGAAGTCATCTATGCATTGTCAAAGTCCACGCATGGCCTGTTACTGATAATCCATACTATCAAAGATATCATGGTCTCTCAATAGATAGACCACTTCCGGAAAGTTGGTGGACAGGAGAATATTATAAGATTCATGTATTCTATAGGATAGACAGCGAAATTGGGTATATATTCGATAAGGTTCTCATAGATCAATATGTTGAGTATGCAAATACTGGCTACGTATCATTAAATTGTACATGGTATGCAAAAATCTACATAGACGGAGCTCTTAAAGCAGAGGGAGAAGTAGGAAGAGATCAACCTCTAAGAGCTTACAGATGATCTTAGTTAATATTAGTTGATAACTCACTCCTTTTTAATATACTCTAGATAAGGAGCGGGGAGCCCATGAAGCCAATCTTCCTTATTATAATGGGGATCCTGATCTCTTCTCTAGTCATCTATGCTATGTACTATGCTTATCTTCACTGATCTGTAGTCATTGAGAGAGTTGTTGATCATAAAAGGGTAGTAGGTATTAGAAATGGAGTTGTATTTGAGATATTGGAAGTCGCCCCCATGGCGTATGCTTTAAAGACAAGGAGATTATACCTTTCCTTAATAATACTTCCTTCGACCCTTACAATTTTACGCTAGATGGTCTAATTGAGGTAATTAAATCCCGGTATGATGAGGTATACTGTACAGTCTCAATTAGGACTAGGTACGGAGATCCAGTAAATGGCTTAAAGCCGAGGGAGACATTAGGTTACATTGTTGACGTAGAGTACTTCGATCTCTTTAAGTTGGGATCTAATGTGGAAGTGGTCATCACTAGAGCCAGTAAGGTGAAGATAGTTAAGATAATTGAGGTCGGGAATTAAGATCATTCAGTATTGAACGCTCTAGATTAAATCGCCTGTCTTCTTTACTAATACCTAGTCTATTTGGGTAAGTTCCTTAGGCGTTAGTATGTACTGCCTAGGAAGTCCGTGCTTTTCAATGAAATTTATCAGCTCCTTATCCACTGTTAGTAGTCTTAACCCTTCTGATAGCGCTATTGAATATAGTAGGTTATCTATCATATCCCTATGACCTAATTTATACATACTAATGGAGTTCTCGACGGCCTTCTCGTTTATGGGCGCATATTCCATAGTATTCCTTATTGCGATGATCCCTTCTAGTATTCGCTCAATCTCACTCCTTTCACCTTTTATGATCTTTACTACCTTCCACAAGGTCTCCAGTATGCTAATGTCATTGTAGTATAGTGTATAGGCATATAGCTTTTGGAATGCATTCATCACTTCACGAGATGTTTCAAAACCCAATATTGGCAGGAGGAATGACGTATCCAATAATATTTTAATGTTCGGAGAGCTTTTCCTGCTCACGAAGGCTCTCCTCCTCGATCTCCTTAGGCATTATCCTCCCTATTTTCTTACCGTGAAGAGCTAGCCATATGGCATCCCTTATAGGCCTTATGATTATACGATCATTATTAACATCAGCTATTATTCTGACTTTCTGCCCCTCATGAAGCTTAATGGCGTCAGCGATCTTCTTCGGAATGACAATAACTCTTTTCTTACCCACCTTAGTCTCCACAGATAGGCAATTCATTCAGATACACCATGGCACATCTAACTCTAACCTATATTTAAAAGTTTAACCTATTAGGGATATCTGACAAAACTCGAATTGACTTACCCAACTTGCCATATACCAACGCGATCTCATAAAAAAGGCTTACCCTCATTCAATACTATCAAATAATCATACTACTTAATGAACCCCTCGGTTCTCTCATACTCAGCGCTTTCCCTTCCCCTTAAGAAATTCTTTAACACTTCCCCTTAGGCTTGATTCTATCAATGAATTCTATGAGAGACATAGGCTTTCTTATAATTATGCTGTCATTTATAACCAGTAGATCTAGTTCATCCCCCTCCTTGATATTTAATTTCCCTCTAACTTCCTTAGGTATGACTATTACGAACCTCTTACCAACCCTGATCTTCAAAGACATTACATTTAGTTCACTCACGCTAGCTCCCCAATTTAAAAGTGCGCACTTGCCTTAAAATACTATCATCAGATGATCAGGCAAAGTCGTTCAGATCAAAAGTCATGTACTCTTCCCAATTCTTTGCCACGGTAGATGTCGATCTGAGTTAAGTAATGAGTAAATCTTAGAAATAGCTGAAAGTTCGAGATATGATTTAATACTAGCAATTAGAGCCTTTTAATAGAGGGAGAAATCAAATTGGGATATATAAAGGTTAAAGCTAAGGTATGGAATGTAGAAAGCCCAACTATCAGCAAGGAGGTAGAGCTTTTAGCAGATACTGGAGCCGTATACACAGTACTGCCCAGCAGCCTTCTTAAAGAATTGAAGGTAAAGCCTATAGGTAAGAGGAGATTTAAACTAGCTAATAATCAAATCATAGAACGAGATGTAGGAATAGTCGGTATTGAAATCAAAGGTATTAAGACACATACAATAGCGGTCTTTGGCGATGAGGGAATATATTTACTAGGAGTAGTAACACTT
>JAGGUS010000101.1 GCA_021158375.1 Thermoprotei archaeon | reverse complement strand
CATACTTAAGAAAAGAGTGTCATTTACGTTGTTACTCTCCATTAATGGCTACTTAATGTCCTACATGTGGGTTGGTCTTCTGATTTCTATACTCATCCTTTCTAGAGTCCCCAAAGTAGAAAATATCATTCTTTATCCTTTCATGTTTTCTGCTTTCCTCATAGTCATTAAGGAGTACACAAGCCAACCGATAGTTATGGGGATCTTTAGAGTGTCTAGAATAGTTAATATGACATGTTGTATTGTAGTGGCCGTCCTCTTCATGATGTCGTTTAGTTATATAATTACTAATGAGAAGCGTAAGCTCATAACGCTCTATATACTGACATCAGCTACCTTAATACTGCTATTCCTATGAGCAGAGATAAAGGAAGATCTAAAAGTCTATTTTATGATGGTCCCCGGGGCGGGATTTGAACCCGCGACCACCCGGTTTCTGCCCGACTGACCCGCCTTCATCCTTCCCAAATTGGGATGTCGGCGGGCGAAATCTACAGCCGGGCGCTCTTCCAGGCTGAGCTACCCGGGGTTTATTCAGATTCCAGATGATATTGATTTAGGACGATACTTAAAATTTTCTGCTCTGCTTTTTATTACTTGAAGGTGATATTCACTATGCTACGACGTTTCCTAGAGTTAATTGGTGTATATAAGCTTTATGAGAAGTGGCTCCTACGTCAGATTAAAGATAAGCCCTTACCATCACATGTTGCGGTGATCCTTGATGGTAATAGACGTTGGGCACGTAGTCGTGGCTTACCTCCATGGGCTGGTCATGAAATAGGCGCTCGCAATGTAGAGAAGCTGTTCGACTGGTGTCTTGAACTTGGAATAAAAACTGTGACCTTGTATGTATTCTCTTTAGAGAACTTTCAAAGGCCTAAGGAAGAGGTCGATGCTTTAATGAATATAATTGAACGTTACCTCAATAAGCTTAAGGAAGATCCTCGAATATATAAACATAAGGTTCAAGTTAGAGCTTTGGGAAGGAAATACCTATTGCCTGAAAGGATACGTAAGTTACTAGATGAAATAGAAAGTAGGACTAAATCTCATAATAATTTCTTCCTTAACATAGCTATTGCATATGGCGGAAGAGCTGAAATCGCTGATGCTGTAAGAAACATAATCAGAGATGTGTTGAAGCATAAGATATCATTAGAGGATGTTACCGAAGATCTAATAAGTAAATATTTATATACATCGCATCTCCCAAATCCTGATCCTGATCTAATTATTAGAACGAGTGGAGAGGAGCGTTTAAGCGGTTTCCTATTATGGCAATGTGCTTACAGCGAACTCGTATTTTTAGATGTATATTGGCCTGATTTCAGAAAGATAGACCTCCTAAGGGCCATAAGGACTTATCAGAGGCGGCAAAGGCGTTTTGGTAGATAATATTTACATTATCACGCATGGTAAGTATTGAACATAAATTCTTATATTAAAGGAGACTTTTAAATATATAAACGCCCTTAACTAAAAAGCGAGGTGATCAATTTGGCAATGGAACTACTTAGATTTAGTTCATTTGAAGAGTTTCTCAAGCATTTAAATTCTCAAATTGAGAGGACTCGTGCTCAGCTAAGCGAACATTTACGAAGATATAACGAGATTAAAGATCGAGCAGAGAGACTCAAATCTATTGAGGAAAGGCTGGCTAAAGCGCTTGGTGTTAAATTAGAACCTGTAAACGAAATAGACCTAAAGGGACTGAAGCTCGTAGTAGGTGCTAGGCCCACTGATGAGGCTCAGGTACTGATGGAAGTAATTCAGTCATTAAGGAATAAACTTGAAGTCCTCATGAAACTGCAAAAACTAGTTGAGGATGTAGCCAAAAATCTGCAGGAGATCTCAGGCATGATCCTCTTAGTTGAAACGGTAAACGATATTCCAGTAAAGATCTTACTCTGTGAGACTAAGTAAATTCTTTTAAACTCTAATTCCGTTTATTATTAATGGGGTAATACTTGCACATAGAGACAGCTATAATACTTGCTGCTGGCAAGGGAACGCGGTTAATTCCATTAACCATAAGTAGACCAAAAGTGCTTTTACCAGTTGGTGGTGTACCATTACTGAAAAGACAGATAGACATGCTCATCTCTTTAGGTGTACAGAAGATAGTGCTTGTAGTTAATTATCGTGCTAAATCAATAGAATCATTTGTAGGAGATGTCTATGCCGACAGTAAGGTTGAATTTTCGTTTATTAATCAGGGGAAACCTCTCGGAACCGCACATGCAGTTGAAGTAACTGAAGATCACGTGCGTCCCCCGTTTATAGTACTTTATGGCGATATATACACAACGTATGACGTATTAACCAATTTAGTGAATGCATTAAATCATGCTGATGCGAGTATAATCGCGATTAGAGTTCCAGATCCTTGGAATTACGGCGTATTTAAAGTAGATAGTGAGAATAGGATACTTGATGTCATAGAGAAGCCTCCCCCTGGAAAAGAGCCCAGCAATTTAATAAATGGCGGTATCTACGCTTTTCGTGATCTAGTAATATTCGACTATATCAAAAAGACAGGTATTAGTCCTCGTGGAGAGAAGGAATTTACGGACTCGAT
>JAGGUS010000258.1 GCA_021158375.1 Thermoprotei archaeon | reverse complement strand
ATTGTGTGAAGAGAAGACTAAGGTCATAGCTGAAAAAGTCTTCGGAGAGGCTTCTCCTAGAGCAAGGATTGCTATTAGAGCATTCTTTGGTGGACTGATGTGTTATGTGCTTAGACCACTAGAAGGTATAGATGAGCAGGCTTTCCTAGAGAACCTAATAGATATAGTACTAGCTAAGCAAAGAGCTAAAAAGCAACAGTAATTGGTACCTTTTTAGTCTCTTCTATAACACAAACTAGGATCTTAAGGGCTCTATTAAGTTTAGTGGTTAGTAGATGTGCTTTATATCTTCACTAAAGAGATCCTTACCGTCTCTTTATTCTAAGAGGTTAAATGGCCTAAAATTCACAGGGAATGTAATCATATTGAGATACTTAATGGAAACGTCATTAGGGATTAGTCATCCATGATAGTTTATTTATAATGTTTGTTGTCCTTCATCCCCCCCTACTTATCTCCTATCCCCCGACCTTCGGGAGCCTATCTCCCTCGGTCGAAGGATAGGTTCATTAAAATCCCCCTCACCACTCATAGGGTTCATCAAATACTCGCTACTATTATATGTCAGATACATTTATAATTTTTACTAGTTAGCAAATGTCATAAAAAGTTATGAAATACAAAACAGTATGAAGAGGCATATATCGTGCGCAATGTTTATATTAAGCTACCTAGGTATATAATGTACTTGCGTTTATAACACACTATGCTAGAGGTATTTCATTATGAGTGCTGAGAGAGAACACTTACTATCATGGAAAGATAGTTTAAGGTTGTTCAGAAAGTTGTTTCCATATATGAAGAGGGAGTGGAAGTACCTCTTAGCAGGCCTTTCTTTAATGTTTATTGGTACGAGAATAAGTGTTCAAATACCTATTATAATAAAGAACGCTGTAGACGCCATAGTCATGACAAAGAATTTTAGCTCTATAATATACCTCATAGTTCTATTGTTAGCCATGTATGTTTTAAGTGGAGTGCTTGGTGGCTTAGAGAGATACTTTAATATGAAATTTTCTCAACTCGTGATGTATCATATAAGGGTGGATAGCTTTAGAGCACTTCAAGCGCAGTCATTGCTATACTTTAGAAGAGTGAGAACAGGACAGATAGTAGCAAGGATTTCAAGTGATACTGAAGTTATATCTAGGTTCATCTCTTGGCCATTTACTAATTCTATCAGGGCTACGATATTAGGAATTTTGTCGTTTATAGCGATGCTTTCTATGAATATGAAATTAGCGCTAATAGTAACAGCAATACTCCTGTTCATAGTGGTCATATACTGGAGGTATGGTGCAATAATAAGGCCACTATATTTAAGGATGAGGCATCAATATGGTGTGATCTCATCTATAGTGAATGATAGTATCATAGGCGTAAAGACCATAAAAGCCCTGGGAATTGAAGACCTACGAATAGAGAAGTATAGGGAAGAAGATGAAAAATATCTTGATCTGGCCATATTAAACGCAAAGCTCCGGGCTATATACAATCCGTTAGTCACGCTTATAATGGGAATAAGCACCCTCCTGATATTCCTCTATGGAGGACGATTGATAATGGCAGGAGAGATGACGATAGGAGACCTCATGGCGTTTATGACGTATGTCAACATGCTAATATGGCCATTAAGGATGTTAGGTCTTGCCATAACATCACTTCAAAGAGCTATGAGTTCGTGGCAAAGAGTGCTCGAAATAATAGAGGCTATACCAGAGGTAAAGGAAAAGCCAAATGCCATTAAATTGCCTCCAGTTAAGGGACATATAAAATTTGAGAATGTATCATTCATTATAGGAGAGAGACCTATATTGAGAAATATAAATCTTGAGATAAAGCCAGAGGAAATAGTCGCAATAGTCGGGCCATCAGGTTCGGGAAAGAGCACGCTAATCAAATTAATACCGCGTTTCTACGACGTTACGAGTGGTAGAATAACTATTGACGGATATGATATAAGAGATGTGAAGATAAAATCGTTAAGAGATCAAATAGGTATATTGAGTCAAGAGCCGTATATATTTGCTGGAACTATTAGGGATAATATTGCGTTTGGAAACCCAAACGCTAAAATGGATGAGATAATAGAGGCAGCAAAGATTGTAAGACTTCACGATTTTATAATGTCATTACCAAGAGGATATAATACAAGGTTAGGAGAAAGAGGGATTACTTTATCTGGCGGACAAAGACAAAGACTAGCTCTTGCTAGAGTATTGATCAAAAAACCTAAAATACTAATATTAGATGATCCAACATCAAACTTAGATGCGGAGACAGAGCGCGAAATTATTGAAGATATAAAAAAGGTGTTGAAAGGTAGAACAGTAATAATAGTTTCTCAAAGACCAGCACTGATAAGACTTGCTGATCGTATTGTTGTTTTGGATAATGGTAGGATTGTTGAAGAGGGTACTCATGAAGAACTAATGAGGAAAAAAGGACTATACTACAAACTATACATGAAGGCTATTGAAGAAGGATTAGTTAAAGGAGGATTGATAGCATATGAGTACTAGGGGGACGTTTAGGAGTTTATGGAAGCTACTACCGAATAAGAAGTTATTCTCATCGGCATTGTTATTGCTTTGTATAAATACAGTTATAGGAATAATACTGCCTTACTTACTTAAGGTAGCTATAGACGTGTACATAGCTACGAAAAACTGGAGTGGGCTTTTAAGACTTACTACAATTTATGGAGCTTTAGTAGTTATGCAGTGGAT
>JAGGUS010000192.1 GCA_021158375.1 Thermoprotei archaeon | reverse complement strand
ATCCTTCTTGTCTTTATCTTCTAGCTCTATCCTCCAAGAACCAGCTTCCTCGTCTCTCCTTGAGGGTGCATAGTTTACACCCCCGACATCAAACTCATGTCCTGGTCCGCCTACTTTATGTATTATAGCATTACCCTCACTAGGGATAAATACTATCCCTAAGAGCTCGCCCGTGTTATGGTCTATAATGAATTCATTTCCCTTATAGGTAGTTTTTCCCTCTTCCCTCCTTATAATATCACCGAATACTTTTGGTTCATTTATTGAATGTAGGAGCCACTTTACATCGAGCTCCTTGTATCGCTCCTTAGGGACATCGACTATATCATAGATTATGAATGTATTAGGCCTTACATAGATAAAGGTTCGCACAAACCTCCGTAATTTTCTATATGAATAGGCGTTGGTAATGTTCCCTACTATGCCAACATACGTGCCCTTATCCTCATACTTTATTATCTTACCAGGTTCAGGAACCGGTTCGTCTACGAAACGAGGTGGATCAATTAGCATCTGTCCGCCATCATTAGATAGGGAATCAAAACCCTCCTTTGGATCATATATTATGATGGTGTTATGCGCTATAGTCCTCCTGTAATAATTCTTATGATGTGAAGAACCCCACGAATCATAATAACCGCTGTCTATCACTAAATACCCTCCTTTACCTAAGATCACAAAGTTTCCTTGATCTAAATGTTGATGGCCAGCATAATATTTACCGCATTCAAAAAGAGCATAGGTATCGTTTTCTCTCCAACCACTCCTCATAATGACCCAACCCAGTCCTCTAAAGTACTTACTCAATGGCAAACTTGAGGGCTTAGCCTCCGTTATATTAGGATTGTACCAGAGTATGTCGTATATCTTTAGGAGGTTTTCTCCAGTCCATTCCCCTTCCTTGTAAGGTCTTAAGTTAACTAGCCATTGAGCATATGGATCGTTATATCTTGAAGCAAGTAGAACCATATATGGCCTATTGAATGACGCCTGTCGTACGTCATATGTCTTGGTATCATGTGCCTTAACGTACTTCCAATCAGGTCTTATACAATATATGTTCCATACCGCCAACTTCTTAAGGAACGTAGAATTTGGAAATAAGTTTTCTCCAGTAAAAACTCTCCAAGCTTCTAAAGCCATAGCTAGATATGGTGCGGTCATCTTCTCATAACCTACACCCTCACACCAGCCACCATCTTCTCCTGCCACTTTATTGCTTGCTGGTATAAGATGGTTCTTAATTAACGATTCACAATAGCTTAAATAGATGTTAACTAATTCATCGTTAATACCCTCGTTATATAGTGCTATAACACCATATAGTATTCTGAGTTTCTCAAAGTATACATGGTTACAGTAATCGCTGTGCCTCCATGCTTTCTCCTTCATCCATATGCACATATCGAGTAGTCCCTTTCCATACTTCTTCTTTTCAAAACTAGTAAGAGCATCATAACACCAATCATATCCCTCAGCAACACTCTCTATCCCTTCAGCAACTTGGAACACATCGAGTTTCTGCCACCTACTAATAAACCAGTCCATATATCTTTTCGCTTCTTCAGCATAATCCTTATTGCCTGTGATAGCATAAAGGAATGCATAAAGCCTGAGATACTTCGCATTTGCCCATCCATTCTCAAATGGTCCCTTCCCCATACTATGATCTGCATATCTTACCATGTCTTCAAATTCCTTTTTGAAAATTCCTTTACTACATCTCTCTTTTATTTTCTCAAGGTCTCCCCTAGTGAAGTATATCCTCGGATGTGGAGGGCTTGTCACACTCGCCATCTGGCCCTTTTTGGTATACCTTAACTTCATCAGAAGAACTATAGAAGTAAGCGGTATAATTAACATAATGATTAATATGAAATATAGTTTCCTCCTCATCGTATATAATTATTATAAGCTAGAGATAAAAACTACTTTAATTTCAAATATGCCTTTAAATAGCGGATAACGCTCTCCTTAAATGTTCAATATCCTTCTTGATTATCTCCTTCCATAATCTGCTATCGAATCTATACAGTGATTCGTCCTCTAATGTTAAATCGTAATCGTAACCCGCATCATGTAGTATCTTAACAGTTCGCTTTATGTCTATGTCTCCCTCATAGAGAGGAGCTCCTTGGATTCTTCCTATGCCTAGACCAAGTCGCCTCTCCTCTTTATACCCTTCCTCAACAGTAAAGTTCTTCATATGAGTGTGCTTTACATAAGGTGCAAATTCTTTGTAGATTTCATAGAGCTCGCTAAGCGGATATCCATACCAGTAGAAATTGCCTGTGTCTAAGGTGAGTCCAAACCTATCTGATGATGTTCCTTTAAGGACTTCACGTATGAACTCTCTATCATTAGCTATATACCCATGATTTTCCATCGCTAGAGAAACATTATAACCTCTAGTTAGATCAAGACATCGCCTTACATACTCGACTGTCTTGCTAATGTAATCCTTCATAGTGAATGTATGTATAGGTCTCATGAATGCATTTATCCTAACTACGTTACAGTTTAGTTCGTATGCCACTCCACATGCCTTTACGATGTATTTTATTTCAGAATCTATATCTCTAGCACTGAAGTCGTTATCAAGGAGTACTGCACAGACCTCTATATCGTTCGACTTAAGGAACTCTTTTACCTTATTTAGAGATGCTTTATCCGAAACATTACCCATGATTGTATTCATATTCCTATCTACATGAAGCTCTATATGATTTAAACCGAGCTCTCTTAATCCTTCGATTATGCTCTTAAAACCATATCTTTGTGTTAGAAACACATCTCTAATTGCTATGAACATGTTTTCACGCTATACTTTAATAATAAGTATTAGTAGTTAAGATTTATCATAAGTCCTTAATGAACTATAAAGGAATATGGAATAAAATTTTTACATCATTATTCCTAGGATAATTGTGAAGGAGCTAGGTGGTAAGCCTTGAGAGTTTCATTAGCGCTAACCTTGCTCTTAGCCCTCATGGCACTCCCTTCATTGCAGACATCTTTAGCTGAGCAACAAAGAGTTGCTACTTATATCAAGGTATTCAATGATGGGTCAGCTATTGTCTCTGAAATATTTCGTGTTCCTGAAGCTGCTATTGTCAACATAACGTTGCTCTCAATGCCATTCTCAGACATGGTGTTCGTATATGACGAGAATGGAACTTACTTGTATGCTGAGCTTATAAATAATACTAAGAGGCTGCAAGTATATACTTATGGAGCTAGGAGCATAAACGTAACATATTTCACAGAGACTTTGACCTCCAGGGAATCAGATATACTAGGTACATGGAGATTAAGTATAGGCTATGATTGTCCACTAACACTTAGATTACCTAAAGATGTATTGATTCTAAATGTAACTGCTACTCCTACCAAGATATCGAAGGAGGAAAATTGGATAGTCCTTCAGTTTCCCCCTGCGAATTTAACACTTGAGTACATGTTATTGCCAAACGTTACGATAACTCCACCTCAAGGCAAACAAGGTAATGCTACAACTCCTAGTCCAGTTCAGAAACCACCAAAAGAAAATGCTACTGCAGGAGGAACTACTGGAGGCGTACAACCGAGTAGAAGACGTCTTCCAATACTATGGATAGTGTTAGCCTTAGTAGTAGTAATAGTTGTAGTTACGGCATACTTAGCGCTAAGGAGACACACATCAGGAATTATACTGGATGAAAGGGAAAGAGAAGTAGTTACCTTGCTTAGAAAGCTAGGTGGAAGAGCTCCTCAATATGAGCTTTGCGAGAGACTAAGCATACCTAAATCGACAATGAGTAGGATTATACGAAGGCTTGAAGAAAAGGGCATAGTACGCGTTATAAAAAGCGGTAGATATAACATAATTGAGCTACGATAACCTCCTTTTTTACAATGTAAAGCAATGTTAATTTATAAGCTTTAGGCAATATATCAATTGGCTAACTGTGATGAGGACCCGGCAAGCCTGAACATGATGAAAGTCAGAGATGCTGAGGGCTATATTCACATTATCATTAACTTCGAACTAACTGTTTTACATTATGTTTTTAAAGACTTTGTAGAATTCTAAAGCGTACTCTAGTTTACCTATCGTCGATATATATGCGCCTACTGGACCATAAAAATCCCTAGCGACTAATAGTATCTCACTATACCGTCTTGCTAGCTCACTTACATCCTTATGTGTAGCTTTAATGGGTAAGTTCATTACTTTCATCACATGATTTAGAATATCTGGTTTTTGAAGCAGAAATGCAATGAAGATAGGCCTAACTATATCGTTCTTCTTTAAATATCTTAATATGTTCATAATTCGTTCTTCGTTAAATATTACTTGGGTTATAAAGAATTCAGCACCTGCTCTTACCTTTCGGATAATCCTCTTAATCTCTATATCGATAGGCATGTAAGGATTAATGCCTGCACCGACATGAAACCTGGGTCTAACTTTTAACTTTCGTCCTAGTTCATCTATTCCATAATCTGTCATTAACCTAGCTAAGTATATCAGCCTAGTGGAATCGAGATCAAACACTGGCATAGCATGCTTCTCAGGGCCTAATAATATATGATCGCCTGTAAGGGCTAAGACGTGTTCGGCCCTAGCTAAGTGGAGTCCTAACAACCTAGATTTAATAGCAAGCCTATTTACATCACGGCACGTTATATGTACGATGACTTCCCTATCTGTAATGCTTTTAAGATAGAAAGTAAATGCAACGGGATCAATATGCAATCGTGATAATGGATTGTCAGGTATACTAAATGCATTAGCTGGAATTTCTCTTATCATTTTCTCATATTTTAATGCATTAAACGTGGGTGGGATCTCTATTATCCAAGTAGGCTCTTTAAAGGTATTTAAGAGTAGTTTTGTGAAGTAGGCTCTCCTCTTTATCTCTTTTCTAACAACAAATCCTCGATCTAGAATTACTTTATCCGAAGGAGATATAAGCCAAGGGCATTTGAACTCTTTTACTTCACAATTACCATTATTTTTTACACCTCCACAAGGTCCATTTAGCATTCTCTTAGGGCAAAAAGTTCTTTCTGTAATTTAAATCACCTCTGTCAACAAATATTTCGTACGTCTTAGAGCTAGATATAGATTTAGTTCGAGTATAAATGCGATCAATATCATAAAGGATCTCTCAGTGACTGCCAATGGCATTGCCGCTAAATATATTTTAGCTAAGTCACTAGGATTTGCCCGCGCCAATACATATCTAAATATTACTATAGCCTCTATGCTTCCTAGAAAGTGGTCTGCAAAGATGCCTGATACACTACTAGCAAGGATATATAACAAGGTGAATGCTCTCTTATGTCTGACATGCCATTGACGTTCTCTAGCAATAATGTTTATAATCATAATCATTACAGCTAAGGCATATGGTGCCGTAAATATGTATGCTTTCCTACCTACATCCGTCATAAACCATGCTATGAATAACAGTATGTAAATAAACAAGGAATACGCCCAAGCTGGCAGTCTAAAGATTTTCCTCTTATCTAAAATCAATGACGAGACTAGAGCTCCTAATGGTGCACAGAATATTGTAGCTATGCTGAAAAGATTATAACTTGATGGAAACATGAACATGGCTATCAATGTTCCTATTAATATTGATAGAGGGCCTAATAATGGCCCTAATACGAGACCGTATACTGGAGATAGAGCTACAGCAAGTTTTATCTTAGCTCCTGGAATTCCATAAACTGGAATTCCCTTTATGAATTTTAATGCTACCATGTAAAGGGACGCAAAAGCTGCTAATGAGGCCACTATATAGCTCTTCCTATACATAGCCCCTCTCATTACTTAAATAGAACATTTATATTTTTCGTTTTAGCTATTTTACGATTTTTTACATCATCATGTTTAATGAAACTAAATATGTAATCGTATTCGTTAAACAAGATAAAGTTCTTATAATAAATTATGATTTTCTATAAGGTGGTGAGTAAATATTGAGCGAAGAGCTTAAGCACATACTCGATCTAGTTGAAAAGCATAATATATGGCGAGAACTTGAATGTATAAACTTAATAGCGTCAGAGAACGTCACATCGCCTCTTGTCGATTCAGTATATCTATCTGATGCTATGCACAGATATGCTGAAGGATTACCCTATAAAAGGTTTTATCAAGGTACTAAATATATAGACGAAATAGAGGTTCTAGCTTCTAAACTCTTCGCAGAGTTATTAGGGGCTAAATATGCCGATTTAAGACCCCTTTCAGGTACCATTGCTAATGCAACGGCATTTGCCTCT
>JAGGUS010000234.1 GCA_021158375.1 Thermoprotei archaeon | reverse complement strand
GCCGTAAAGCCTACTACAAATCTAAACAAGAGTTCATAACTTGTAAGTTCCAGTTCTGGCAACCGCCTCGTCTATAGAGGCGAGGCGGTTGCCAGAACTGGAACTTACAAGTTATGAACTCTTGTTTAGATTTGTAGTAGGCTTTACGGCAGCCGCCCTTATAGGTCTTGAAAGGGAGAAATGTAGAGTAAATAAAGGTAAGGACAATAGAAAAGCATGGATAAGCGCTCCAGGAGTAAGGAGTTTTGGTCTAATAGGACTCATGGGTACTTTTACAACAATAATACCATTAATGATGAACTATGAGTATCTCTGCATTCCATTATGCAGAGATAATTATGCAGAATTATTTGTAACATGGTCATTTCAGTGATAATAAATGGTCATTTATTATCACCGTTCCCCATCCTAGGTCATTATAGGTCTCCGTAGGACGGTTCATCACGGTTTCTCTCCGCCAGAGGTACTAACCCCCAGCGGAGGTCACCAATCTCATAGTTTGGAAATAAAAATATATAAGTATTTTGGATATATATCCATTTGGTGTATCTAAATGAGTATAGAGTTTCCTGAGTATATAACGATAAGCTTAGACTTTCATGTCAATACTAATACTGCTAAAGCAATACTTTCTACTGCTTGGTTGTCAAAAATAGTGGCACATAGAATATTAGACTTAGTAAAGGAAAATGAAATTTTAACTGACTTATCGGAATATGCATTCCTCAAAAAGTTAAGAAGTGTATGTTATGATGTCTTACCTAATCGTAGGTATGTTGATGGTATGTTGAAGTTAATCTATTCTACACTAAAATCTGCTAAAAAGTTGGGAGTTAACATTAGAGATATAGAGCTGAAGCAATGGCTTCTATTTCAAAGTGATGGTGAGCGAGGACATGCTAAAGGGAATGTAAATATCAGATTCATTAATGCTCACACAGTAAGAATATTAACATTTGATTACAATAAGAAGAAGCATTATGTTGAAATAGGAGTAATTACTCCCAAAGGATGGGAGAAGCTTCTTGAGACTTTAGTTAGTAAAGCCCTTAATGGGGAAATTGGCTATCCTGCTAGAGTAGTAGTTGAAGATTATGGTATCGGAAAACATGGCTTACATGTTCATGGTGAAGTTCAAGCTATGATACCATATAGTTTATACTTAGAAGTTATGAAGAGATATGAAAAGCCTAGAGGAAATAACATGGCTGGTGTTGATGTTAATGTTGAAAGATTAGATGCAGTAGTAATTGATGAATATGGAAACTTGCTTTCTTATAAAACCTTCTGGTTGAAGGATACTACCTTCATGGGCGTTAGAAGGAAACGTTCTTGGAGTCTTATAGGCGAACAAATACATGCATTACTCAAATGGCTTTACAGTCAAGGAGTATCAGTAGTTGGCTTGGAGAATCCAGAAATCATAGGCTACCTTCGTTATTATTGGATTAAGAATGGTGAGAGAAAAGGAAGTAAGTGGAACTGGAAAGTATCTATGTTTCGCAACTCGATAATAGAGAGAATAGCATGGAAGATACCGCTATACTCAATGAAAACGATATACGTGAATCCCAAGAATACAAGTAAAGAAGGTAAGAGAATAGGGAGAAAGCTAGGACTAGATAGGCATCTAAGCTCGGCATTAGTTATTGCCAAACGAGCATTAAAGAGCCTACAGAGTCCTTAAAAGACCTACAACTCAGAAACTGCTGAGAACCCATAAGGAGAAGGAGAGAACTACCGCCTCTAAAAGGGGACGTAACGGATCTAATAGTATAGCGTAAAGCTAACGTTCATCTCATGATGGCTCTTAATTTCTTCTCCATTTGCGCCATATCTCTTCAAGTTTATGAAGTATCTCTTCGCTTTCTGAGAGCACTATAGCCATTGCTACCTTGAGCTCGTCCAATTTTATCCTTACCAGTTCGTCCTCATGATACATTTTAAGCGTAGTCATACCTTCATGGCTTATCAAGAATGATAACTGCGGTTTCAGCCATCTGGGTGGCTTAATACATATTTCTACATCTTTAATAGGAAATGAACGAAAATCTCTGCGAGTGTATAAGTAGTTCCTGTTAGTTATTATGAGAACCAAGTTCTCCCTTCCACTAAGGATTTGGGAACATTGGATACAGCCTCTGTTAGTATATACGTAGTGTTCAGGCGAGTAAGGTAATACATCACTTATAGAGATGAGAGGAGCTAGTGTATGTAGCTCCGTAGATATGCGCGAGATCTCTAACTGTAAGTTTAAGGCATCAGGATGTAGTGCAGCGAGACCTTGTACGGGATCACGAGCTATGTCTACAAAGGAATTATAAGTGAAGTATATGACTCCCTTAGCGCCATGTGCTATAGCCGAATAAACCATTAATCGCTCCTCATCTGGACGTGGATATCTGTTCCATCCCCACCATCCTTGCTCATTTGGTCTACCATATCGAAAAGCCTGAGGTATAACCCAAATTGGATAGGGATCCCTTATTCTCTTTATCATGCTTACCATAAAATCTACATACTCTAATGGCAAGTGTGATACAGGATAGGGATCTACTGCAACTATATCAGGAATGTGCGCGAATTGTTCGAAGATAGTAGGCCTGCATAGTACGATATACGTAGGAGTTTCTGGGTCGAGTTTCTTAACGGTATTAGTCCATCTCTCAGTGGAGCCCTTGGGTATCCTACCTTCAACTTCCCATATATCTGGTTCGTCTACGATATACCAAGCCAACAGAGCTTCGTGACCTCGATATTTATGCAATACGTCCTCATCGATCTCGTTCCCTTTCTTTGGAACGTTTGCTATTATCTTAAAGTCATACTGTTTTGCTATATCTAGTTTATCTGGATTTGCTACAAGTGTATCGAGTCCCCATGAAAGTACGTTCATTATGTGATCTCTACTGCTTAATACGGTGTTTCCACCATATATGCCAATAGGGAAGACTGGCTTAAAGGCGCGTACGTTAACGTTTATTTTTTCATGTCTACAGAATATCTCGAGCTTATGATATGAACCTATGTGGAATGGATTATCTAGTCTTATTAATAATAAGCCTTCCTCCTTAGGTCTTAGACCATCGTTTGGAAACAACTCATAATCATGATGCTCCTCGTCATCTAACTTTATGCCTTCAATGTAATCATTAGATGTTATATCGTTGTAAAGATATACTAAAAGCACGTCAAGATTCTCGTTAAAGGAGATGCTCCGAATCTTCATACCAGCACCTCGTGATTCTATACCTTGAAACGAAATATTTGAGTATCAGGAAGTATTAAAATCCTACTCACTTACTATTTTAAGCACATAAGCATATTCGCATGGCCGTTCTTTAGGCAGTCTGACTTTTAGACTCGCTTCATCTAAGTGCCATTCTAAAGGTTCATTCGAACCAAGCAGTTCGATGAACTTAATCTTACCATTGAATAATCTTAAGTTAGATCCTAGCGACTTTATTTCAAGTATGCCATTCTCCGGCCAATCCATGAATATAGCATATAGTACGTTACCATACGGATATATATACTTTGTAGTAAACCTTATATCCCTAGAGGTGTATGGCGCCCTTTTAGTATCTGTAAACTGCCCTGTAGTGACCTTTACAGGGCCTTCTCCATACACCTTCCAAGGCCTTGTATTATAAATTGCTTCACTATTAACGCTAAGCCAGCTACCGATATTGTTTAGAATTCTCTTTTGTTCATCAGGTATAGTACCATCAGGCTTAGGACCTATGTTTAATAGTAGACAACCATTCTTACTGACTACGTCTATTAAGTCGTGAACTATCCAACTTACAGGTTTATAGTCATGATCTTTTATGTAACCCCACGATTTCTTACATACTGATGTATCTACTTGCCAAGGATACTTCATTATGTCGGCTGCAGTGCCTCTCTCAAGCGTTAAGACTGCTGTGCCCTGAGGAAAGGCTCTTAT
>JAGGUS010000171.1 GCA_021158375.1 Thermoprotei archaeon | reverse complement strand
GCCAAAGCATAGCAAGTATATATAACCATGTGAATGCGTTCATCTTATGATACTACGACATCCTAATTTATTTAAGTATTCGTAGGAATCTAAAAAGGGAACATATATGGCGGCAAGCAGTCACTATCTAGTAAGATGCCCAAACTGTGGCAGATTAACAGTTTTAGGTAATTATTGTATGTACTGTGGAGCTAGCCTCATGATGTATAGGGTTTTAGAAGAAGCTCAAAGCTTAAAGAAAGAGTACGAAGATGTGTATAGGCAAGTGCTCGATGCCCTTAATAGAGCGAAGAAATGTATTGAGAAACAGAAAGCGTTTGACGAGAAACTACCTAAAGAGCTGGAGGAATTAAAGAAGGAATTAGATCAAGTAAACGAAGAGCAAGAAGAGATATTAAAAAAGGCGGAGAAAGGGGAAATAGAGCTTAAGGATTATTTAACTAAACTAAGTTCACTTAAGATAAGGAAAGAAGTACTTAACAAGATATATGAAGAGCTAGAGGAGGTATCTAAGGAATTAAAGGAATATAAGGAGTTCGCGAGCAAGTTCATCGAGTTCTTGAGTTCCTAAATGGTGAGAAAAATGACTAAAGTAGCTATTATTTACGATGACATATACTTAGAGCATAGACCTGAGGAGTTAGATCCTACACATCCTGAGAGAAAGGAGAGATTAATATGCACAATGGACATAATAAAGAAAGAGAAACTAATTGAAAGAGGAATAGTGGACGTGGTCAAACCGAGAATGGCCAATGAGGAAGAAATATTAAGAGTACATGATAAGAAATACTTCGAATCTCTTAAGGATTTAGATAAAGTAGGAGGTTATGTAGATCCTGATACACCTGCACCGAGGGGCTTCCTTAAATGTGCTCTCTTCTCAGCAGGAGGGGCTATTGTAGCCGGCGAATTAGTAGTAAAGGGAGAATATAGTAGAGCGTTTGCGCTTATAAGACCTCCAGGGCATCATGCAGGACCTAATAGAGGAGCTGGTTTTTGCTATGTGAATAATATAGCAATAATGATAGAGCACATCAGAAGCAAATGGAATGTGAAGAAAGTCGCCATAATAGATTGGGATGCCCATTTCGGTGACGGAACCTATGATATATACTCTGGCGATCCTAATACACTTTATATATCAATACATCAAGATCCCAGTACAGCATATCCTGGAAGAGGATTTATACATGAAATTGGAGAGGGAGAAGCGAAGGGAACTAAGGTATGCATACCTGTTCCTCCAGGGACAAGTGATAATGAATATATGATGATATTTAATGAGGTAATAGAGCCGATAATACATTGGTTTAAACCCGACTTTATAGCCATTTCTGCAGGACAAGATTGCCATTTCTCGGATCCTATAACGGAGCTGGGAGTTACAGCTCGAGGATGCGGAGAGATGATGAGAAGAAGCGTGGAGATAGCTAAAAGAGTATGTAATGGTAAGGTAGCAGTCGTGCTTGAAGGAGGGTATAGTGTAAATGCAGGCCTTCCATATGCTAATCTAGCAGTAATATTAGCGCTTGCTGAGTTAGACATATCTCATGTCGTAGAGCCAAATGAGGTATATGAGAAGTACGGTTGGAAAAGGAGAGATAATAGTACGAAGGTATCAAGAATAATAAAAAAGGTGAAAGAGATGATATCCAATTATATTGAACTATCCTAGATTCACGAATAAGTGCTTTAGGCATATTACACGTACATAAGTAATTTAAAAGTTGAGAGCTCTGTAATTATTATCTGGGTGCTTAGATGAGCGCACTATGTGAATTCCCAAAGGGATTTCTCTGGGGAATTTCAATGGCAGCATTCCAATATGAGATGGGAGCCTCAAAAGAGTCAATAGATCCGAACAGTGATTGGTATGTGTGGCTTCACGATAGGAAAAATATAGAAAGAGGCGTGGTTAGTGGAGATATTCCAGAGAACGGGCCTGGTTATTGGGATTTATTTAGGAGAGATCATCAACTTGCTCAATGGCTTGGATTAAACGCATGGAGAATGAACCCAGAATGGAGTCGAATTTTTCCAAAATCCACAAAAAATGTGAAGGTCACCGTACATAAAGATGATGAAGGAATAAAGGACATCGAAGTAAGTGAAGACGCTTTAAAACAACTTGATGAGATAGCCAATAAAGCTGCTATAGAACGCTATAGAGAGATATTTATGGATATTAAGGGACGTGGAATGAAACTTATAATAAACCTATATCATTGGCCCTTACCCCTATGGCTTCATGATCCGATTAAGGTAAGAGATACTAATTTAAGAGAAGGGCCTAGGGGATGGTATGATGAGGATACTATAGTGGAGTTTGCAAAATTTGCTGCATATATTGCATGGAAATTCGGCGATCTAGCAGATATGTGGAGTACATTTAATGAACCTAATGTTACATGGAGCATAGGATATGTAGGAGGGAATTTTCCGCCTGAAATAAATAGACCTGAGGTAATACCTAGAATAATGATGAATATTGCCCAAGCTCATGCAAGAGCATACGACCAAATTAAGAGAATCGTTGGAGAAAACGCTAAAGTTGGCGTAATCTATGCAGTTGTCCCGGCAGAACCTAAAGATAAGAGCAATCAGAACATAGAAGCCGCTAAGAAGGCGAATTATGTATCTACGCTTTGGTTCTTTAGGGCGATAATAGAGGGCGAACTTGATACGACGTGCGGTATGAAAGGAGAGGAAGAAGTTGTAAGACGTAAAGATTTAAGAGATCATGCTGATTGGATAGGCGTAAACTATTACAGTAGACAGGTTGTAGAATATCAAGAGAGTCCTCCAGGATTCAAGACTCTAAGCGATTATGGTTTTTCATGTAGACCTAGATCGAAATCAGCTACAGGAAGACCTACATCAGATAGCGGATGGGAGCTATATCCAGAAGGCGTTGTTGAAGCACTAGAATTGTTTAAAAAGTATGGAAAGCCATTAGCGATAACAGAGAACGGAATAGCCGATGCTATAGACAGACATAGGCCTTGGCTTCTGGTAGCTACACTTTATCACATACATAGGGCCATAAGAGAGAAGGGCTTGAATATATTTGGGTACTTCCACTGGAGTTTAATAGATAACTTAGAGTGGGCTAGTGGTTTTAAAATGAGGTTTGGACTGTTTTATGTCAATATGAAGACAAAAGAAAGAACACCGAGACCTAGCGCATTCATTTACAAGCATATAATAGAGGAAAACGGTATACCTGAATACCTCATGGAGTATACGCGAATACCTAACTTTATGATGGAAAGCATTGAATGAACATTCCCCTTTCTCTTTTATTTAATATAATGTACAAAAACGTTGAACACTATGTACAAAGGTATAGGATTAATAGTGTGCTTTTACAAGTTTTACAGGGGAGATAGTGTCGAGTATTAGTACGGAATGGATAGGAAAAGTAGCGTTAATATTGTGTATATTAGCGGTAATAATGTTCGCCGCCAATATAGCACTCATTCCAAAATATATAGTTAAGAACACATATGGAACTTATGGGACAAGGGAGCTCAGAATAGCGACTTCTAAAAACATATGTACTACAAATGAAGAAGTCAATGTGAAAACGATTAGAGTAGTAGGTGTAGGGAAAGCTACAAGCAAACCTGAACTAGTAAAGATAAGGATAAGCGTTGTAACAAGAGCTGATGAGGCTGCAAGTGCTCAGGAAAGCGCCTCTGAGAAGATGAGTAATGTGATAAGGGCATTGACGAATTATGGTATAAAGGAGGATCAGATAAAAACGGTATTCTATAGTTTAAGGCCAGTATATGAATATGAGAGAGGTAAACAAATATTTGTCGGCTATGAGTGTGTAAATACGATAGAAGTCGAACTTGAAGAAATAGATAAAGTTGGCAAAGTCATAGATTTAGCAGTAGCTAATGGAGCTAATAGAGTCGACTCATTGATTTTCACACTAAAGAGCGAGACTATAGAGAAATTGAAGAGTGAGGCCTTGAAGAAAGCAGTAGAGGATGCAAGAAGTAAAGCGGAAGCTGTGGCCCAAGCAGCAAGTATTGAGTTACTCGGACCAATATCGATCTCAGTAGAATCAGGGATCGTTTATAGAGTGAGCGAAACGGTAACGATACCCATGTATAAGGAAACTAGTACGACGCCAATAATACCACCTGAAGAGCTAAGCATTACTGCTACCGTAACAATAATATATGAGTTCAAGTAAAAATAAACAAAAATCTAAG
>JAGGUS010000281.1 GCA_021158375.1 Thermoprotei archaeon | reverse complement strand
TAAGTTCCTGTACTTTTTTGCCTCCCTTATAAGCTACTAGTTTAGCTCCAGCATATAGGTCAACGGAAAGCCTAATTCTCGTCGCCATTTTTTCATATGACGTGTCCTTCCATGCACTTAATGTCTGCTCAATTAGCACTACACCAGCCTCATAAACCTCATGAATAGAGACACACTCAAGAAATAGGCCGTACTGCGGTAAGTTGCATTTTGAGTGTGTTATTATGCGTAGACCACCCTCTATTTCCTCTACTTTAGGCGACTCGACAGGTTTTAAGTAATCTAAGAGAAATTTGTTATACTTATAGCCAGAGCTCCATATGTATAAACATGCCTTTTCAAGAGCTTTGACCCCGCCGAGGTAATAATTGGCTATACCTCCTGCAGTTGATATGTAAATTTCGAAGTTCTTCCCCGTAACAATGACATATGATTCTGTAATCTGATACTCAAGTTTACTTTTTACAACAGTTGTGTACGTAAGCGAGATAATGGAACACAGTAATAGTACTGATATAAATAACGATAGAACCTTTGAATTCGTAATAGTAGGCTCTCTTTTCATTAATAACCCCGTCTACTACTAAAAATCGAATTAATATAAAAGCTTAATTAGTGTAACGTTAAAAGGTATTAGCGGTTGGGATTAATGTCAGATGTAGGCGAAGTTAAGCCTAAATCAATTATAACATGGCGCTTTGTAATCATAATATGTGTGATATCAGCAATCTCAGCAATACTAGCACAAACATTCAATATATTCACACCACCATGGGCACAAAATGCGCAGGCAATAAGCGTAAATGTACCTTTTGTCGTAATGTTCCTAGCAGTACTAGTAGGCAATTTAATACCAAGGAGGGTGAGCATGAAGCACATAGCAATAATAAGCGCAGTAGCACAATTATCTATTTATCACTTCATGCAGAACTCAGTTACATCAATTTACGATAACTTTATCGCTGCCAGAACCGCTCCAGCACCATATAAAGAGCTAATTGATTGGGTATGGGGTCCAAGTGCTGAGTATATTCAGGACATATTGAGCGGTGGTGTTAGTGATGTTCCTTGGGGTGTTTGGTTGCCTTCTTTGTGTTGGTGGATGTTGTTTGGATTCCTATGGTTCTTATTCTACTCAAGCTTCCTATCAATAGTTAGGAGGAGATGGATAGACATAGAATTACTGCCCTATCCAGCAAGCTACCAATGGACAATACCAATAATAGCAGCAGCACCAGAAAGAAGAGCAAAAGGATTAGCTCCAGAAAGACGATTTAACTTCTTCTTAGTTGGCTTGGGTATTGGCTTCTTCTATATGTGGCCTCCAGTACTTAGGTTCTTAGTACCATGGTTCCCAGACATATACGGATGGAGCGGAGCTAATTATATACAATGGTGGCTGGGTGCAGTAAATGTACCGGCTACACCACTTGGTAAGAAGATAGTGGCGTTTCTAGCGTTGCCTACGAATATGGTACAATATGCGACAGCCATGCTTATACCTTTGGATATATTGTTGAGTATTTGGGTTACTGCTCTAACAGTTATGGGTTTATGTCAAGTAGCGTACTTAAAGGGATACTACTCGGGAATACTATCGGTAGGTGACATGCATGATAGAAGGGAAATGCTTGGTACTATGGCTCCATTTAAGCTGTACGCTGTCTTTCTTGGAATGGGTGTTTCGATAATAATATTCTGGCTTTTACTTAATTGGAGGTATATGGTTGATACTATCAGGGCTGCTATTAAGGGGCCTACTAGGGAGGAGTGGGAGAATGAGGCCTTACCATACAGGGTTGCATGGACAATATTTGCAGCATCAATAATAGCACTAATCCTAATGTACTACTCAGCGGGAGCAACAGTAACAGGAGCTCTAGCGATATTATTAACGTTCTTCTTAATTCATATGAGCGGTGCGAGGATATATGGATTAAGCCTATCAGGAGGACCAGCAGATTGGATGTACTTGCCGAGTATAACCATGTATGTCTTTCCAAACGTGACAAGTGTCGAACAAGTTACTGCCGCTTATGCGAATACTATGTTGTTGACTAATAGACCTACTGAATGTATGGCATGTGCTACTAATGTTGCCCTATGGTTTAAGGTCGCTAAGGATGTTGGTGTTAGGCCTAGGGATATGTATATTGCGATGACTCTTGCAATGGCTGTTGCAAGTGTTATAGTATGGCCCTACGTACTAAAACTATATTACGAAATAGGTATCTCTGGAAGCGTTAGAGGAATACTACAGAACTGGTGGATACCTAGATTCATGGATCCAGTAACATGGCAAACAATACCAGGTGTTAGGCCTTGGTGGCCTCATGCACTTGCTGGAGCTATCCTTGTTGGTATACTATCATACCTAAGAGTGCGCTTCATATGGTGGCCATTCGATCCCGTAGGCGTTTACATCGGAGTTAATAACGCTACGCCTAATCCATGGCCTTATTTCGTTGGTTGGGTTGTGAAATATCTAGTTGTTAAGTTTGGTGGCATGAGGGTTCATGATGAGGTATTGATTCCATTAGTCGCTGGTGTGAGTATTGGTTCAGCGTTGTGCTGGTTTATAGGAGGAGTGGCTGCACTACCAAAATACATAGGAGGATAAGCTAATTCTATGCTTTTTATTTTATTGATTTCATTACTGCTGGTTTAAATGTCCATAGTTGGAGTATCGTAAGTTCTAGTATTCTCTCTGAGAAGAACCCTTCGGGAAATATGATCCAATTCCACTGACTTGTTACCCTCTTTTCTATATCTAGATCGCTAAGGATGTCCATTTCATCAACTGCTGTAACTTCGAATCCCAGCTCCGCATTTCTCCCTTTTATAAGGAGTAGGAAGCTCTTCGCCATAAGATTTAGGAACAATAATGGCCCAACATCCATACCGTTTATTCTTATCTTATTTGGTATAAAGCCTTCCTTAGATATAAGCGCGTATACGTCATCTATGCTATTCAGTACGTCACGTATTGTAACTTTAATTGTTTCCTTTAGTATAGGAGGCCTTTCTATTGGGCCTAAAATGAACCTAGGTAGTATTTCTTCAGGAAAGCTCTTACTTCTTTTGTATTCCCTTAGGGCATAACACAAGGCGTAGAATATGTCGGATAATGAGAAGGCTTTCCCGTTCATTACATGATATGTTGGTTTATCTAAGACCTTTTTTGATAAAGCGACTAGCTCGTCTAAGTCTAACTTAAACGACTCCTCATATAAGGAGGGTAATTCTCTATATGTTATAACCTTTACATGAGGATGGCTTATGACGTAGTGAACGAAGTTATCAAATTCCTCGATCCTTTTCTCATATGTTTCACGATTTATTAATGGGGATGGCTTTAACTCCTTGGGCATTTTCCCTCTAGCAAAATTTATGGCATCCCAAAATTCCTTCGTTAAGAGCATACAAGGATGTAGCACTATTATGATTATGCCACCTCTATTCTTCAATACATTATAGATTTTATCGAATTCCTCCTTAATCGTTTGGAAGTGCTCAGGAGTTCCGGATTGCGATTCTCTATAGGATATTGAATAACGTACTGCTAGAAGGCCGCAGAACCACACGGGTTGTGGGAGGAATATTCCATCAGCATATACCTTAATGCCTAACTTTTTCATAGCGTATACGGTTTGAGGAGCCCAACTTCCACCTGGTTGAATAAATGCAGATGGAGTTTGTCCGAAGATTCGCTTTAGATCATCAATGCCTTTAGACTCCCTTCTTATCACCTCTTCGACGCCATCGCTCCAGCTAAGATCTTTTAAGTATTCAGATATTGTAGGATGTATAGAGTGATAATTCGATTGATATGCTATGTCTTGAGTTTTCAATGCATCAATTACATCACTTCTCCCCCTACGTTCTAATGCTCTTGCCTTCTCACCAACTATTGCAAAAGATCCCTTAATTCCATACTTATTAAAGACTTTGACGAGATCTAATATTACATCATCTGTCTCAGGGGTTATGAAATCCTCAGTATCAAGTTGAAATATGACATAGACTGTTCGATCAAGTCTATCCATTAGATGCACCATATATGAGATAGTTATTACGATTTAAATATTGAGAGCGTACTATAACCGCATTGATTATTTTACAAGCTACACCTCATGCTTATAAATTTAAGATGCGCTTCTCCACTACCTTATTAATAACTAAGAATGTACTAAAGCCGGCAACACATCTATTTTTATTGTCAAGGATTATTAAGAGACCTAAGATAAAAAGGCGGTGAATTACTGTAGGCATTCCCCTCTCTAAAACCTAATATGATAAGTGTTAAATACCAGCATTTTACGATATTATTATTTCGAGGGTTTAGATTATGGGTGCTTCTGAAGTTGGGAGGCCTTCAGTACTATCTTGGAGATTTGTAGTGACACTAGTAATCATAGCAGCAGTATGCGCAATATCAGCCCAAATCTTCGCAATGTAC
>JAGGUS010000093.1 GCA_021158375.1 Thermoprotei archaeon | reverse complement strand
GTTTCCCTACTTTGCATGTACTCAAGCAGTACTCCATTTTTAACTATTGTGACATCCCTTCCCTTAACACCTTCATCATCATATGGTGTCCATCCATAAGCTCCTTCTGGTCCTGGGCTGTCTATTATTGTGACAAGGTCCGAAGCTACCTTCTTACCCACTTTATTTGTAAGTATAGTTCCAGAGAGCACTAAGTCAGCCTCGGCTGTATGTCCAAATGCTTCATGCACTATAAGCGCCAATATGTTGTTATCTAGTATTGCAGTAGTTAATCCGCCTTTAGGGACTTCTGCATGAAGTAGATCTACCGCCCTCTTAGAGACTTTAATAGCTAACTCTACTGGGTCTTTCTCATGTACTATTTCATAACCTTTTGTACCGCCCACTGCTTCATAAGCGGGAGAAATTACATTACCTTCTCTAGCAGTAATCCTTATACCATACCTAACCCTGTGGATCTTCATCGAGATGTCTGTTCCTTCGCTGTTCATGTAGAACTTCTGCACTACTGAATCGGCGTACACTACGTTACTATCTTTTATTCTTTCATCATACTTTCGCGCCTCCTTATCGGCTCTTAAGAAGAGGTCTATCTTCTCTTCTATTGGCACTCCACTTGGATCTATCTTTACTTTAGATGATACTTCATCCTTTACTATCTCGACTTCAGCTAGAGATGCTTTTCGCTTCCTTAGGCTAGCTGAGGCACGTGCCATTTTATATGCATTTTCTACAGCCTTCTCGATTAAAGGCCAGTCGATCTCCTCTATTGTAGCATATCCCCAAGAACCATTAACTAATGTCCTTACACCCAGGCCTTTTACTACTGATGATGCTGATGCTTCAACAGCTCCATTTCTTATCGTTATACTAGTCGAGTAGACCTTTTCATATCTGATCTCCGCAAAGTTAGCTCCTCTCTTAATTGCAAGCTCTATTGCCTTCTCAAGTATATCTTTTATTGAGTTCACACTCTCCTCTCAAAGCTAAAGGTCTATCGAAATGCATATTTAAGGTATTCTTTTCCTCTGATTAAGCTTAAGTCATTAGACGAAGAAATATAAAACGGTGGGCATGTGAAAGTCGGAATCTTTACCATACTATATAACGATAAACCCTTTGAGGATGTTCTTAAATATGTCTCGTCCATAGGATACGAAGCCGTAGAGGTAGCTGCATGGAAGGAGAGTAGGCATATAGACATAGATAAAATAATCTCAGGTAATGCTGGAGAGTATCGTAAGCTCGTAGAGAAATACGGCCTCATAATTTCCGCTTTAAGCAATCACTTAGAGGGCCAGTTGATACTTGGTCCTCATGATGAGAGTACTGATATATGGTATAAGGGGACACCTGAGGAAAAGATAAAATACGGCATAGAACGCATGAAGAAGACTATAGAGGCTGCTCAGCAACTTGAAGTACCTGTAGTAAATACCTTTACTGGTTGTCCTTCATGGGGTAAGTGGTATATATTCCCGCCTACTAACGAGGAAATATGGGAGAGGTACTATGAACTCTTCAAGGAGAGATGGATGCCCATATTTGATTATGCTAGAGATCATGATGTAAAAATAGCCTTTGAAACACATCCTCAAGAACTTAACTATAACCTTGAAACAGCTAAGAAACTGTTAGAAATAGCGGATAACCATCCAGCGATGGGCTTTAATTACGATCCATCCCACTTATTATGGCAACAAATGGATCCGGTAGCCTTCATATACGAACTCGGTAGGAGAATATTCCACGTACATGCTAAGGATGTAGAAATAGTGCACTATTCTGCAATAAGGACTGGTGTATTGGCAACAGGTTCTTGGAATAGGATAGCGAGACCAGTAAGGTTTAGGACAGTAGGATGGGGAATGGTTCCATGGAGACAGGTTATAACTGCATTACTCGAGGTAGGCTATAATTATGTATTAAGTGTAGAGCATGAGGATCCCACATTCAGTAGAGATTCTGGAGTACGGCAAGCAATAGAGTTCTTAAAGCCTTTAGCAAAGGTTGAACCACCCGAAGTAAGACCATGGTGGTGATAACCTAAGGAATCTTGTGAAAACATGAAGTCACGAATTATAACAATATCCATTTCACTATTTCTAGCAGTATTAGTATTTATAGTATTGTTAAAAGGATATTATAGATTATCCAAAACGCCACAATCGGGAGAGATTTCACGTCCTGAGGTGAGTAAAATGGAGAATAAAAAGGAAAGTACTCCTTTCATATTGTGGCCGGCTCATCCGTTAGAGAGAATATATCGTGACGATAAGCCTCCAAGCGATCGTATAGGAAAGCCTATAGTTATATCGTGTGCTAGAAACGAGTATGAAGGTTGCTTATTTGGTATAACTGCAAACGTAGATTTACATGACGTTACGCTCACGGCAACAGACCTACATTCTAGTAATGGAATTATTAGTAAAGAGAATATACAAGTTAGGTTTGTAGGTTTTATTCATATTAGGAAGAATACGCCTAATACACCAGTTAATGAGCTAGAGAAATTAGTTCCCTGTGATATTCCCGATCCTATACTTGACGTAGATAGTATGAATATCCCCGCTGGCGAGACACAGCCTTGCTGGGTTCTAGTCTACGTTCCAAAAGGCACGCCACCAGGGGAATATAAAGGAAGAGTAATTGTAAAGGCTAAAGAGGGAAACAGTACAATAGACCTTATCGTTAAGGTGTATCCAATAGCTCTCCCTGATAGAAAACATCTACTCATTACAAACTGGTTTGATGTAGAACGTATAGCTAAAGCCTATAATGTAAAATTATGGTCTGAAGAGTTCTGGAAAATACTAGAAAAATGGATAAAACTAATGGCAGACCATGGACAAAACGTATATAAGATATCAATCTATACTATTGGGGCATATATTGATGAAAACGGCTCCTTTTCATTCGACTTTAGTCTTTTCGATAGATTCGTCGAATTAGTACTTAATGTTGGAAGAGCCGAACGTATCGAGATAAGTCATATCGCCGAGCCAAAAGGAGGCTGGGGACATGAATTCCAATTTAAGGAATTTCCGGTAGTTAACAAGACAACAGGCAAGACAATAATGCTCCCAGGCGAGAAAGTATTTCCTTACCTCTTAAGCGCTCTTGAAAAGCATTTAGATGAAAAGGGATGGTTAAACATTACAATGATACATATAGGGGACGAACCATGCGAGAGCAACGTAGATTCTTGGAAGCGCATATCAAGCCTAGTTCATCAATGGGCTCCCAAGCTTAAAAGAATTGATGCTGTTGAAACCATAGGCCTTGAAGGCTACCTAGAAGTCTGGGTTCCAACACTTCATCACTTCGATAATTGGTATGAAGAGTACGTTAAGGCTATGAAGGAAGGGTACGAAATATGGTTCTATACATGCTGTTTTCCAAACGGTCTCTATCCCAATAGGTTCTTGGACTATCCGCTAATTAAAGCTAGGATTTTGCATTGGATTAACTACGCATATGGTTTAAAGGGCTACCTACACTGGGGATTAAATGCATGGCACGGTGATCCATTTGGCGAACCTTATGAAAAACTTCCACCTGGAGATACTCATATTACATATCCTGGTAAGAAGGGGCCTCTATCGTCGTTAAGATTTGAGGCAATGCGAGATGGAATTGAGGATTACGAATATCTGAAACTCCTCGAAGAAGAAATAAAGAAGGTTAAAGAGGAGTTAGGAGATCCAGCATTAAAATTACCCTTCGAAATAAGAGCAATGGAACTATGTAAACGTGTTGTCCCAAGTATAGTTGATTATATTAGAGATCCTGAGGAACTCATGAATACTAGAGAGCTCATAGTTAAGGAGATCATAAGCCTTAGGGAGAGACCATTAGCACTAGTCCTTACTATACCTCCAGAATATAAGGTTGTTCCTAATGGGCCAATAGTAATACTAGTTAAGGGAGTTTGTGAGAAAGGTTGTAAGGTAACAGTCAATGGAAAAGCCGTCCACGTAGATGAGAACGGCTATTTCTCAACATGGACATATCCAGATCAGCAAAATAGGGTTGTAGTCGTCATAAGTAAGGACTCTCTGAAGAAGGTAATAGTGAGGACTTTTAACGTACGGCGTAAATAAGTTTTTATTTTATTAGAAATTCTATTTTTGAAAATCCTCTATGCTTTGTACACTATCTCTCCCTCAGCAATTACCGTTATAGGATATGATTCAAGGGAGAAAGGATCGCCATTCCATACTATGAGAGATGCAAGTTTTCCTTTCTCAACAGTTCCTAGAATGTTCTCAATACCAAGAATTCTTGCGTTAGCGCTTGTTATTATCGATATGCATTCTGCTTTGCTCATGCCAAATCTTCTGAAGAACCTTAATTGCAGGAATAAGTTCCTCTGCAATACTACGGGGTGATCTG
>JAGGUS010000155.1 GCA_021158375.1 Thermoprotei archaeon | reverse complement strand
TAATATTATGAGCTTTAACCCTTTGGGTATTAAGATTTCTAATGCCCTCCTGGTTAGCCTAAGCTTATCCTCTGGTGGTGTATAGGGATCACTGCTATTTGCCATAGATATCGGGATTCTAGGATCTATTCGCCTTATGTCCCTGGTTAATCTCTTTATAAAATTCTTCTTAGGTCTAGCTATAAAGGCATTCGGTATATACGATGATATATAGCAATATAGACAAGAATGACTACATCCCGTATAAGGCGAGCATGAATATTTTGGAGGACAGGTACACATTTCATCTTTCCAAGGATCAAATATCATCACTACTCTGGGCATGTTCTTCACTACGAGTTAATTTAATAAGGTAGGCTAAGCATATTTCTATTTCGAAATATATTTATTATATACCAATAACAGTAGGGGACGATTATGCACGAACGTACTAATGATAAAGATGATGTATTGAGAGCTTATCAGATCCTTGCTCATCCTGTGAAGAGAGGAATAATAAAGTTCCTAGGTGAGAAGGGGCGTGCTGGATTTAGTGAGCTACAACGGCATCTTAATACGAGTACTGGTACTCTTTATTATAACCTAGAGCAACTTGAAGGCTTTGTAAAGCAAGATGATGCTAGAAAATACATGCTTACTGAGAAGGGGAAAGCTCTCTATGAGATATTGACAAGAGATGAGGAAAGGCTAAAAGCTTACCTAAGTAGCATGAGCTCTCCTGCTTTAATGAGATTTAAGCGCATATTTAAGCCTTTGCGAGTTTTATTCCTCCCTAAATGGCTTGAATACCTAGTATCAAAGGATTCGTATTACCTTATACTCTCGGTAGTCTCCCTCATCTTAAGCTTCATCTCCATCTGTATAGGAAAACTGAGGTTTTCGTTATTCTTCTTTACAGGCGTCATCGAGAATTATGTGGTACTATTCTTGTCCTATATCTTAAGCTGGTTAATGATATATGCACTTCTTGAACTCCTCTCTTTATTATTTCATGGAATATATCGCGGTCACTTAAGGCTCTTCTTAAGCGTGCCTTCCGGGCTAATTCCCCTCCTCATATATCCAATAGTATATCACATAATTTCACGTTATACGTATAGTGATTTCATAATTGGTACTGGTCTGATATTGCTCCAAACAATGGCTATTGGTTACCTAACAGTAATTTTAAGTTCCGTAAAGAAGTTAAGAATGGAGCATGCTTTCATAATCGTGAGCATAGTCTATTACATATGCCTTATGTACAATATACTCGTGAGCCCCGGATTTCTTCGTTCATTACTTAGTTCCTATGGTTAGGCAATTCTCCTAATTTTCAGAAGGACGTACCTCAAATAGCTTATTTAGGTCTAGGAGATCTCAACGGTTTTTACTAATAAGTAAAGCTTTTAAAAGTAATTAGGTATCTATCTTAGGGTGTGGTACTAATGAACGTTGTAATAGACGTCCTTATAGCGTACTGCGTGGTTGCGTTGCCGGTAATCGCGCTCTACTTCATATTTAGGAAAAAGTCTCGTATTGTTTCATCTTCTGAGAAATCATCTGTATATGCTTGTGGTGAAAAGGGTTCTCCTACTGATCCGCCTGTACCCGTTAGCTACCTATATTACCTCTTATGCTTTATAGCATTAGAATCCGTCCCTATCTTAGCCTTCATATGCTTTATGTTCACTGTACCTCTACGCATAATCTTAGCTTATTTAGGAATTGTCTTAATAGGGCTATTGGTACTAATAAAGAGGTAAAGGTGATAGACGTGTATACATTGAAGAGGCTCGCCTTATGGGGACGGCTTAGATCACCTTGGATTCTCCACTTCAACAGCGGTAGCTGTAACGCCTGTGATATAGAGCTACTGGCGGCGATAACTCCTCGCTTTGATGTAGAACGTTTTGGAATAAAAGTTGTACCAAGCCCTAGACATGCTGATATCTTAGTTGTAACTGGTCCTGTTACCAGACAAGCCGCTCCCCGTCTTAAGCGAATATACGAGCAAATGCCTAATCCTAAATATGTAATGGCACTTGGAACATGTGCATGTAGTGGGGGTATCTTTAGGGGCTCCTATGCCGTAATGGGTGGCGTAGATAAGGTAATCCCCGTTGATATATACGTTCCTGGATGTCCGCCCAGACCTGAGGCGATAATAGACGGAATAGTTAAACTCCTTAAGAAAATGGAGGCTGAGACTTATGGAAAGTAAACTAAGTGAGAAATTGAAGGACTTTATAATAGAATCTGGTAAATTTAAGGGGGGTTCTGAGTTCTTTAAAGTCGACAGAGGTAAGTTACGTGACGTTTTTAACGCTCTTCTTAGGGAATTTAAGGGTGAGGTGCATGTAACTACAATAACCGCTATAGATCGTTTAGACGAGAAAAAGATCGAACTTGATTATGAAATATGGATATATCCAATAAAGAAAGCAATTACCATTAAAGTAGATACACCTCGAGATGACCCCAAGGTAGATTCTATAATAGATCTAGTGCCGGGCGCCCTATTATACGAGCTAGAAGTACACGACTTATTTGGAGTTAAATTTATTGGCAATTCCTATTTAGTCAAACCCTTCATAATTTCTGAGGATTTAGGATCCGCTACACCGCTTAGAAAAGATTGGAGGGGTCCCTCACGTCAATAATAAATCTAATATTCGGTCCTCAACATCCTGCGCTACACGAGCCGGAACTCTTCCGATTCAAAGTAGAGGGAGAAATAGTCGTTAAGGCAGAACCTAGAATAGGCTATGTTCATAGAGGAATAGAGAAACTCTTTGAGAAGAACACCTACATTAAGGGCATCTATCTATCTGAGAGAATATGCGGAATATGTAATGTTGCACACACCGTATGTTATTGCCAAGTAGTAGAAAATGTTATGAACATAGAGCCCCCTCCAAGAGCCAAATATTTAAGAGCAGTAGTACATGAATTGAATAGGATCCATAGCCACTTACTTCTATTAGGCGTTGCTGCTGAGGAGTTAGGTTTTGATACTCTGTTTATGCTTATATGGCGTGATAGAGAGCTTGTCATGGATCTGATAGAACTAATAACAGGAAATCGTGTTATGTCTGCATTTAATACTATCGGCGGTGTAAGACGTGACGTAAATGCTGAAACAATCGAAAAAGTCTTAAAGGTTCTTCCCAAGCTTGAGGAAAGGGTGAAATATTACCGTAAGGTATTCGAGGAAGATCCGACTATAAGGAAGAGGACTGTAGATGTGGGTATTTTACCGAGAAGAGATGCAATAAGATACTGTGTTGTAGGTCCAATGGCACGCGGTTCTGCAGTTGATGTAGATATACGTCGTGACATACCATATGCAGCATATGATGAAATACCATTTAATGTAATAGTGAGGGATGAATGCGATGTATGGGCTAGGCTAATGGTCAGAGTCGATGAAGTTCTAGAATCAATAAATATAGTACGTTATGCTCTTGAGCACTTACCCAGCGGACAGATAAGACTCCCATTAAAACGTAGTGCTCCTCCTGGTGAGGCCATTAGCAGGGTTGAAGCTCCTAGAGGTGAGCTCCTCTACCATTTAGTAAGTAAGGGTGGTATCACTCCATATAGATTAAAGGTCAGGACTCCAACATTAGCCAACCTACTTGCAGCGTCAAAACTCTTTGAAGGGCATACAATCGCTGATATACCTGCTATCCTAGTTAGCATAGATCCGTGTTTCGCATGTACGGATCGCGTGACTTTAGTAGACGTTAAAAGCGGTAAATCAACTAAGGTTAGTTTAAGGGAATTAGCGAGGAGGGGGAGAGAATGAACCATGTATTACTACTAATACTGCAATCATTAATATTTCCTGGATTTATATTCGTATTCTTCTTAGCGTTATTTGTAGAATGGTTTGAACGGAAATTAACTGGAAGAATGGAGAATAGAATGGGCCCCACGTACACGGGGCCTCACGGTATTCTTCAACCATTTGCTGACTTTATTAAGCTTCTGCAAAAAGAGACAATAGACGTGGTAAGCATGGTGCCGCAAGTGATAGATCTACTAATAGTACTGGCCCTATCCATCTACATATTCTGTGCTCTCTTTATTCCATATACAGGAAATTCCGTTCTCTCCTTTAGAGGAGACATAATATTAGTACCGCTATTACTCGGCCTTGCCTCAGGCTTTCTATATTTCGCTGGATTACTAACTAAGAACGCTCTCACTGTAATTGGAGCTTTACGGTTGCTACTTCAAGTAGTTGCTTTAGATATTCCCATGATCTCCCTAATAGCCCTTCCCGCTATATTTACTGGATCCCTAACAATAGAGAAGATATCCCACATAATGCCTTATTGCCTTATAAAGCAGCCTCTCTTAATACCTGTATGGCTCATTGCATTACTCTTACTCGCCATAACGGAGCAGGCTGAGATAGAGAGAAATCCCTTTAGTATGCCTCATGCTGAGACAGAAATCGTAGCTGGATATCTAACGGAGTTCTCAGGGGTACGTCTAGCTCTAGTTAACTTAGCTAGAGATGCCCAACTGGCTGTTACCAGCTCTTTTGTTGCATCGATATTTATAGGAGGACTGCTGACCTCAAACGTATTAACAGCTAAGGTAATAAACGTAGTAATACTGCTCTTAGAGACATTTCTAGTAATCTTCGTAGCTACCGAGATAAAGTGCATAACTGCTCGTCTTAGAATAGACATAGCGCTTGATTTCTTCTGGAAATACATAATACCCTCCTGTATAGGCCTCTTGCTATTAGCTATCGTGGTTAAGGTGATAATATGAAGTTAATTCCTAGGCTACTAAAAGAAGTAGTGCGTAATGTGACCAAGAAGCCAGCTACACTACAATATCCGATAGAAAAACGTGAAATACCTGAAGGATTTAGGGGTAGAATGAAGTGGAGTGCTGAACGGTGCATAGGTTGTGGTCTATGCGGTATGGACTGTCCTACAGGAGCTATAGAGTTAATGCCCCTTAACGTATCCTCAGGTGGCCGTCCTCAGTACAGACGTATCCCCATATTTCATTACTACAGATGTATATTCTGCTATCAGTGCGTTGAGGTATGTCCTACAAAGGCAATTCTACCGACTACTGAATATGACCTCTCCACTTACGATAAAAGTAAGGTTGTGAGGAAACCGTCCAAGGAAGAATTATCTATTATTGCGAATAAATTCATGAAGAGGAGTGGTGGAAAATGAGCTACTTAGACTTCACATTATCTATAATAATATCCGTACTAACTTCCGTTTTAGCGGCTTATAGCTTACTTTCTAAAGATGATTTAATCTCAGTAATTGCAGCTGGCTTATCTCTCACTTTCTTCTCTTTAACATACCTACATCTAGGTCTCTTTGGTGCTTTCTTAATACAATTAGCAGTAGCAATCTCAATATTAGTAGTCCTAGGTCTCTTATCATCGACATTAAGGCAGAGACCTACAGGTAGATCAAATGTATACGTGATAATACTCTTCATGATATTAGCCGCATTATTAGCGTTAATATCTCTAAAGATTTCAGCATCTTATAGGCCTCTTACACTTCAATTCTCTCGTTCTCCAACTATTTTTGCCCTACTAGTACTACATGGTTTCCTAATAGTAGTTATAATAATTGGATTAAAGAAGTTCTTTAAGGTGATGAATCCATGAGCTTCCTAGTAGCATCCATCTACTTAATAGCTTCTATCATCTTGGCAGTCTTTGGCCTCTATGGACTTACTCGAATTAAGACCTTAATGCGCCTACTAATATCCCTAGAACTATTAGTGTCCGGTGCGTTAGGTACTTTAGCATTCATCGCAGAATCTATAGGCTTACATAAGGCAAATGAAGGCTTAGTAGCTATAATGCTTGCCGTAGATTCTACTATGTTAGCTTTAGTAGTCTTGCTACTTTTGATTATGTTGCGTATCTTTAAGGTTTACGACATTAACTCATTATCTACATTAAGGAGGTGAGCGTGAATGTTAACCTCTACAATATTTACATTAGCCTTATGGACGATATCAGTACCGCTAATAGGTTCCACTATAATTCCGCTATTATGTAAACTACGCCGAAAAGTGATAGAGTACTTCTCTATAATCATAGCAACGCTCTCTCTCGTATCGAGTATCTCCTTGGTAGCTCTCATTATTAAATCTGGTATAAACTTACCACTGAGTATAATCATGGGTAGTGAGGTATGGAGCTTTTCGATATTTATAGATCAAGTAACCTTAGTAATGCTCTTAATAGTTCCCGTAATCAGCTTTTTAGTAGTATTCTACTCCCTAGGCTATATGCGTGATGATGAAGATTATGTTAGATACTACTCCTTCCTACTTCTCTTCATAGGTGGCATGCTTGGCCTAATTCTAGTCGGTAACTTGCTTTACCTTTACTTGTTCTGGGAGGTAGTAGGGTTAACTTCATGTATACTTATAGCCCATTGGTACCATAAACCTGAAGCATCAAAAGCAGGTATTAAAGCGTTTGTAGTTACGCGGATAGGAGACACATTCCTTCTAGTGTCAATTGCTCTATTCTATCTAAAATTTGGCTCTCTTAACTTCGCAGATCTGCAGTCAAGGATAGCCTTAGCATATCAAGTATCACCTATAATAACAAGTAGACTTTTAACGATTCTTCTCTCCATAGCATTCGTAGGAGCCATAGGTAAGAGTGCTCAGTTCCCCCTTCACGTATGGTTACCAGACGCTATGGAAGGTCCTACTACTGTATCGGCTTTAATACATGCGGCCACTATGGTTAAGGCAGGCGTGTATTTAGTTGCTCGTTTTGAGACCTTATTATTTTACTCTCATGTAGCCCCTAATTCCACGCTAACCTTCTTTAAATTTGTAGCGTTTATAGGCGGCTTCACGTCTTTAATAGCTGCATCTATGGCAATCGTAGCTATTGATATTAAACGTGTTTTAGCGTATTCTACAATAAGTCAACTAGGCCTCATGTTCTTAGGTCTAGGATTGGGTGGGGCAGTTGGCTTGGAAGAAGCCTTAAAAGCTGGAACCTTCCATATGCTGAGTCACGCATACTTTAAGGCTCTTCTCTTCTTATCTGCTGGCGTCGTAATTCATGCTCTTGGCACTAGAGACATGCGTCTAATGGGTGGTTTAAGTAAACGTCTTCCCATAACGTGCATCGCTATGTCGGTAGGCGCTCTCTCTCTCATGGGACTTCCTCCATTTAGCGGCTTCTTTAGTAAAGAGGAACTACTACATGTTGCTTCTACTGCATTCATCATGCGGTGGGGCTCGGTATTCCTTACAAGTGCCTCTATACTTACAGCCTTCTACTCCCTTAGATTAATTTATCTTACCTTTTTCGCTCCTCCTTCGGAGTATGTAAGAAAGCATCATATAGAACATGAGGAATTAGTAATGATAGCTCCTCTCATAATATTATCGGTATTATGTCTAGTAGCTCCCCTCCTAATGCAGTTTGTATGGGAAGGGTTCAGAATAACAGTGGAGATCCATAATACAGTAAAAGGGCTAATAATACTCTTAATAGGTGCTGGCTCAGCTTATTTAGTGTATTTCCGAGAAATGATCCCCAGAGAGCGTCTTCTAAGGACAAGGCCCATAATGATAGTGAATGATATACTGTTTAACGGATATTACATAGATGCACTATATGAAAGAGTACTACTAAGAGTGCTGGCTTCCCTCCCCTCATATATTGCTTATATCATAGATGAAGCCATTACGTTATTCACCGACGTCATCTCTGTACGCCTTCTAGCTTCCCTTCCCACATATATTGCTAATATTATCGACGAAAGTATTGAGTTCCTTAATAATGCGCTAGTAAGCCTATTTGTTTATCTTAGCGAGTCAATACGCAATATTCATGTAGGAAATCTTAAATACTACATAACATCAGCATCTATAGGTTTACTCATAATACTCATAATACTCCTAGCGAGGGTGATTGCGTAATGAGCTACAACTCTATGCTCTATGCAGTACTACTTGTTCCTTTAGTAGCTGCCATAGCGGTAAGCATAGTTCCTCCAAAGAAGTTAAAGTTTCTCATAATGAATTTAGCCTATCTATTGCTATACATGCTATTCATAGCTTTACTCATAACTAACTCGACTTTTCCTATTGTGGATAATCTTTTAGGAATTAAGAATGCCTTTCTGCTAAATTCTACTTCTCTAACACTTATCATTGTATTAACTTTCGTCTCACATATGCTCACCTTAGGATTTATCTTAAATAGACCGGCAATGGCGGAAAAGCTCGATTTAGTACTCCTCATGCTCTTCGCAACTTATGGAATAATAACGTCAAATAACTTAATAGTATTGCTCTTATTCATGGAAATAGCTCTTGCAGCTACGACGTTTATACTACTAGGGAAGAGGAGGGAATCTCTGGAGGCTACCATAAAGATGGTCATAATGTTAATACTTGGTAGTATATTCATGATAATAGGCTTAGGAGGTCTGTACACC
>JAGGUS010000084.1 GCA_021158375.1 Thermoprotei archaeon | reverse complement strand
TAAGAGCAAGACCAAAAGAATTAATGCTGACAAGACTATGGATAGTTAGAATCGTGCAAGTAGTGCTAAAGAACGCATTAAACTTACTAGGCATAGAAGCTCCTAAGAGAATGTAGGACAAATGGTTAATAATAGGCGCTATATGAAACTACAAACTTATAACTGATACATACCATTATCTATTTAGGCCCCGTCGTCTAGTCTGGATAGGACTCGGTTAAATCACACCGCCTAAGGCGGGCCTGCGGAGCCCGTAATCCCGGGTTCAAATCCCGGCGGGGCCACCACAACATGCCTAATAGACTTCTATCACGATAAAATCGTAAGGTAAATTCAATATCTTGCATAATTTCTAAGTGACATGAAGGTCTAGTTACTTTAACTCCTATTTCAGAATCGAGAAGAGAGTAAGCATGTAATTAGGCAGGTCTCAAAGGCTTTGAAGCTATTCATAGAACTCATGATTAAAAGACCTAAGGAATTATCACTAGGAGCACCATTAACGTTAAAGTAAGTAAGGGTAATAGCTAGACACATAACCCTAAATGGGTTATGTATAGGCTTGTATCACAATGTAATGTACTACCATTTTAAAAGGGATCGCGAATTCTAATACTATGAGTTGGGAATGCGAAGGCTATAGTTCCTATAAATGAAGATATCCTTAAGCTAAGGCTATTAATCATAAGTACTTGTGTAATTTTGAGGATAAGTATGTCGTTAACACATAATCATTCCGTTTCTTGTCTGTAGACTACAACAACTACTTTATTATTAATCTTCTTTACGCACCTATAAACTCCCTCAAGCTCTTCTCTTTTATCTGGACTTTGAAGGCGAAGTTCTACTAGTTCTTTACTTATCCCTCTCTGTCGCATTCGCTCAAGAGCATGAAAAGTATAGATTATGTTCATGCTGTAGACACCAGAGTTTCAGGGCCTTCTGTTAATAGCTTTAATAGATCTAGCTTACGCTTTGAAGCTCACAAAACTTCTATTCCCACTATCTCGTTATCCTCATTAAAATCAGCTATTATACCTGGGGCAACTTCATCTGATTCAACAATCTTTCCATCTTTTAAACGTATATAGAGGGCATCTGCGACCTTATCATACTTAATACGAAGCTCTACTAACATGCTAACACCTACTTATTACAGGAATTTTGAAGTATATTCATATTATCACTTAGCATTGGATTATATGTACTAAGATATTTTACTTCAACTCAAATTCTTTCTTGCCTTTGTACACTTTGATCTCTTTAATGTTCTTATCTATTTCAATCACTGTATAGCACTTATGGGCCTGAGGGAAATTGAAATGACGCTATTTAAAGCACTACTAGGCCTACTTTATCGTAAATCTCTCTAACTGTTCAATTAATGTGACCAAGTCTTTGGAAAACTTCAAATTCTTTTGAAGGAATTTTCCTCGCAATAGGTCTATTATTTGATTTGGCATTCCTTACAAGCCAAAGATTCCAGTTTCAAAACTCGAAGGCCCATCACAACATGCTACAGGGTGAATTTAAGAAGCATAGATGTCTTTAAAGCTAAGCACGATTATGAACCTATATATAAAATGACTGGGAATGATCACTTAGGGAGAAACAATAATGTCATCTAATAATCATTATTTCGCTGAGAGGCCCAGAGCTAAGATAAAGCTTTACAAGATTAGGACTAACCTCAGGGGTCATGATCTTGTCTTTTATACAGCTAGTGGGGTGTTCTCGCCTAAGAGGATAGACAGGGGAACGAGGTTATTAATAGAATCTATGATCATAGAGGATGGATGGAATATTTTAGATCTAGGAACGGGATATGGGCCAATAGGGATAGTAGCGGCTAAAATGGCTCCACATGGATATGTAATCATGACTGATATAAATAGGAGAGCCTTATGGCTAGCTAAACTTAATGCTAAGATCAATAATGTTGAAAGGATAGTCGACATAAGGTATGGACATCTTTACAAACCCGTTAGGAATGAGAAGTTCAATACGATAATTACAAATCCTCCCCAATCAGCGGGCATGGAGTTATGCATGAAGATAATCTATGAAGCTCCAAAATACTTAGTAAGTGGAGGTCTCTTTCAGATGGTCTTTAGGCATGGAAAAGGTGGACGTAGGCTAGCGAAATTAATTGAGGAAACTTTTGGAAATTATGAGATCTTAGCTAGTAGAGCTGGTTATAGGGTATATGTAGGTAAACTAGAATGATTGAGATAATGATATATACGAGAGTTTATGAATTATCATTTCGGCGAGAGCATGGCTAAGGTACGATATGTATGTAGAGATTGTAATAGGAGAAGAGGTGGTGGTTACTTTAGTCTAGAGGAGGACAAGGAACCCATATGTCCCTATTGCGGATCAAAGAATGTTAAGAGGCTAAGTAAATAATACCCAGTTAACATATATATCTTAAAGAACCTTAATATCACTTAGCATGCATATTATGAAGCGTAGTGAGGGAATAGAGTTCCTATGTATTAGCCTTATAATTATCACAGTATTTGGTATATATGAGATTAAGCAGTTTGAAACTCCTCTGCTTTATGGAATAGATGGCCCTTACTACTACGTCCAGATACATTCGCTAATTGAGAAAGGCAAGTTGAAGTATTCAGACCCTCCATTAGCATTTTATATTCTCTATGTGTTTTCCATAATATTTAGAGACATAGTTCTTGGAATAAAGATTGGATCAGTATTTATAACGCTCTTAACAACGTACTTTATATATTATTTCGTAAAAAGGGTTAGCAACGATAGGATAGGAGGGATTATCGCTGCTATAATATTTACGATATACCCTTCACTTAGCAGGTTATGTTTTGACTTCATAAAAAATTCTATGGGGTTCTTCTTCCTTATGATGACTATATTTTTCTACTATCGCTCGTGTAGAGCACAGAAATTGAAGGACGTGATGTTGGCGTCCATTTCAATAGTACTTACTGGCCTCACGCACATACTAGACTTCGCAATAGCATATGGTATAATGATATTCCTAGTCCTTCTTCATATAACGGATAGACGAATGTTGAAAAGACTAGTTCCTCCTCTCATCATAGGTACTTTCCTCTTAGCTTTAGGATTTATATACGAACCAGTAATGGGAGGGGATCCATACAAGGGGATTTCATACGTATTCTCATTAATGCATAGCGGAATTACAAGAACGAGCACTGGACACGTTCGTGTGCCTACAGGAAACCCAATACATATTAGACATAGAGCAGGATCTCTGATAACTCTGGTAGGTCTCCCCTTAATTTTAGGTATTATAGGTACAATTTTTTCTATTAAATGCCTTAATGGAATAGAACGGGATTTCGTTTTAACCCTTTCACTTATCTTAATAATGCTTTGTCTCCCTATAAATCCGTTTCAATTCTTAATGAGGTTTAGCTTAATGAGCGCTATTTTAGTACCACCTATCCTCAGTGTAATAATAGGCCGAATACGCGATAGAGGCTTGAAGATAATTGTAGGAATGATAATTATAGTGTTTATAATGCCACAGTTCATAACACAAATGAACAACATAAGGCCAAGCATAACTATAGGAGAGTACTATGAGATAGCCCGCCTAGTATCGAATGTTCCTAAATATGTAACGTTCATAGTTCCAGATACAAGACTAAGATACTGGATTGAAACATTTGATGTAAATGCATTAAAATCGCCAATGGAAGGAGGAAGGCTGCCATACATCCTCGTGGTGGAAAATAAAATTTTCAGAAGAGCACCTATGCCGCCAGGATCTAAGCTCATATTTTATGGAAAATACATAAAAGCATATGTTATCCAAGTAAGGCCCATTAGAAGATGAGAGATGCGTAGAGTATGTAATAGGAGAGGCATTTAGAAGTTCATTAGAAAGGCTTAAGCCTCAGTAATATAACCTTAAAATAAGGAGTAGTGATGATAATTGCACGTCGCTGACGATGATGAACCTCCACCGGGTCTGATAAGAACTTCCAGAAATCCTTGAGTGAACTTTAAATCTATAGCATAGTGATGAATAGAATAGGGGTGTAATCTCACATTATGGCATATCTTAGAGGCCTCCTGGCTCTCAATCTAAGTCCAGTAGATAGAGTACCAACCTTAGGCCTTGTAAATAGTAATGTTATAAAAGAGGTATATGGTAAAGAGAGTTTCGACTTAATAGAAGCATATAAACTTCTTGATGTGGACTTCACATATACTCATGGCGTTAAGGAGAAGATAAAGCCTAGACGGAAGAGAAAAGTCGGAATTGGTACATTTGATTACTTCAAGGATGACTTCCCCTATACGGATCTATTTCCAATAGCTTATAAGGGACTCATCTTATCATCTACGTATACTTCAGATCAACTATGGGTTGTAAGTAGGCCATTCAAGAATTACGATGAACTTTTGAAGTATCTTAAGGAGAAGTTTAACCCTGTTGAGTGGGAATATAGAACTTTAACTGATCTAATTAATAATTACAGGTATAGTTATAGAAGGCTTCAGGATCCTTTAAGAGATGTAACATTAGTTGCAGGGGAGATATATTTGACATTATTTACGTTCTTTCTAGTACATCTAGGCCATAAATTCACGTTACTTCTACTAATGAGAAATCCCGAGATATTTGAAGAAGCCGCTAAAAAGTACGTACCGTTAGTGAAAATGCATATTAGGGCATGGACTGAGGTTGGTATAAAAGCATTCGTAGCGCACGATGATATAGCTATGAGGGATAGGCCTATGATATCTCCTGAAATATTTGAAGACTATATCGCAAGTTTTTATCCTTATGTATGGGAACCCCTTAAAGTAAGGAGTATTAAAATAATCTTCGTATCGGATGGCAAGTACTTACCGCTAATGGATGTGCTAATAAAAGCTGGAGTCTCAGGATTTAAAATAAATTGGGATGCAAGGCTTAGTAGAAAGGAAATGGAACAAGTTATTAGCGAATATGGTGACAAATATGTTCTCTCTTTTGGACCGAGATACGAGGTAATGATGTACGGTTCTCTTAAGGATGCAAAAGATGAGGCAAAATGGTTAGCTGAGCTTGTAAGGGACGTAAAGGGCTTCTTTATATCGAACGTAGTAGGGGAGCCCAAGAATGTAGTAGCTTTTTGGAAGACCTGGATTAAGGAACGCGAACGCCGATAGGTTGAACGAACATCATGATAGAATATATTCGCTGTAAATTAAATTATCTAAAGGATACTATGAGCCGACAATATAGGGTTGGCATAATAGGATGTGGTAGAGTAGCAGGAATGCATTTTAAGGGATGGAATGAGTTAAAGAATGTAGATGTTGTGGCAGTAGCAGATATAAACGAAGATGCCCTTAAGAGATTCAGCAAGCAGTACGGCGTAGTCAACACTTATACAGATTATAAGGACATGATAGCTAAGGAAGATTTGGATATAGTGAGCATATGTACATGGCCCTCAAGTCATGCAGAGATAACGATAAATGCAGCAAGATTAGGAGTTAAAGGTATACTATGTGAGAAGCCGATGTGTCTTAGTTTAGCGGAAGCAGATGCTATGATTAAGGCGTGTGAGGTAAATAATGTTAAATTAGCTATAGGTCATCAGCATAGATTTGATCCCCAAAACGTACTGGCTAGAGATCTCATAAAGAAGGGTATTATAGGTAAACCTCATATGATAGTATGCCGTACACGAGACGGACTTCTAAATAATGGGACACACTATATTGACTTAATGAGGTATTGGCTAGGTGATCCT
>JAGGUS010000276.1 GCA_021158375.1 Thermoprotei archaeon | reverse complement strand
AGAAGCAAACCTCGGTCTACGACTATATAAATAAGGTGAAAGCCGTAGCAAAGAGTGCAAAAGCAAAACAACTAATTACAAAAGCAGAAGAGTTAGCATCGAAAGTACTACATGCTATCTGTATGGGTGATGTTGATGTTGCAATGAACTATGTTGACGAGGCATATAATTACGCAAGAGCTGCATACAAAACAGAAAGCACAATAGTAGGGACAAAATACATAATAATACCACTAATAGCGTACTTCATAATAATTTTCTTAGTAATAAGAAGATGGTCTAAGAAGCAGAAAGCTTCTAAATCTGAGGTGGAAGGTGGATAGATGATGAGAGTTAGGTCTATACCTATGGCTCTAATCTTAATAGTACTTTCTACCCTAATAGGATTTCCAGGAGTCTCAGCACAACAAGTAAATTATACGATTAGTAATGGTTTTGTTAAAGTATATGTAGGAGATTTATTGGTGAATATCGCTCCAACTTCTGGAATATGCAACGTAAGCCTTTCTAATCATATACTCCTAATGAGAATTGGTTGGGAGATAAGAGATTCATCGGATAACTTAATCGCCGAGACATATAAACTTGGCACTCTTGATGTAACGCCTCCTACTGTTACGGAAGTAGAAGGAGGCCTTATGGTAGTTACCTCTTCTAAAGTACCTTTAGGTACGAGTCCAAGCTTTGAAATAAAGACGACATTTGTCATATACTCTACTGGTCTAATACTAATTAATACAACAATAAGAGCCTACACTAATACCGAAAGCGGGACAACACGTTTTGTTCTTTCATTACCTATCGATGTATTCAGTGGGCACGATGCGTACTTCATACTCAGCAACCAAGAGGTGAAGACATCCTTGCCTAGCAAATACAAGACCTATACGTTATATGATGGCCCTCTTGCCATAATGTACTCTTCATCGGGATATGGTGATGTGATAGTCATTTCGAATAGTCCTGAAGAAATAGATAGCGTAAGACTGGATGATCTAAGGAAGTATGGTAGTAATTACTACACACTCAAGCTAGAAGGACTTAGCCTCTCCGGTGTATTAGCTAGTGGAACTAGCGTTAACTTTTCCCTCCTCATATACGTGCATAACAAAGGCCCCGAGTTTACAGACCGCATAGTTACAGTATTCCGCTATCTTAAGGACGTTTACGCTAGTATGCAATCATTAAGCAAGAAAACTCCAAGAACCCCTGGAGGTCGTAAAGTTCTAAGAGAGTGTATTCAGGAATATGCTGTAGCTCGTAAAGCCTTCATGAAAGGAGATTTTGATAATGCATATAGTCATGCACTAAAGGCTATGGATCTAGTTAAGTCAGCGCAAAGCATTGAAGTGAAGCAAAGAATACTCTTCTATATAGTAATTCCAGACATAGTGTTATTGGTATTAATAGTGTTCGCAATAAAGACTTCGCGAACCAAGGCTTTTAAAGAGAGCTCCAAATCCTAATCCCTTTTATTTATAATATTCTACAATCTATACTATTCTTAGCAACTATACGGTAGCCATTATTCTTAAATTCTAAGTTCTTATGATAATTTAATGAAAGCCTATGTCTCCCTCATATTATCTACCTAATAGCGTAAGGCGCAAGGACATATACCACGATAACTGGATTGACTTCAATAAAAATGGAGTTAAAGACCCTTACGAAGATCCGAATCTGCCCGTAGATAAACGAGTAGAAGATCTCCTATCTAGAATGACCATTGAAGAGAAAGTGATTCAGTTGAGATCAAGTTTTAATCCCGAACATATAGTTGGGAATTTGTCCTGCGTGCTAAGGAAGTGCTCCCCTAAAGAAGGAGCTATAAGAGCTAACGAGATCCAGCGGAAGTACATTGAGGAGACACGACTTGGAATCCCTGCGATAATTCATGATGAATGTCTCCATGGCTGTGTTGCCAAATTCTCTACATCATTTCCACAGGCTATTGCATTAGCAGCAACTTGGGATCCAGATCTTGTATATCGTGTTGCTAAAGCTATCGCTAAGGAAACAAGAGCTAGGGGTATACATCAATGTCTATCTCCAGTGGTCAATATAATAAGGGATGTAAGGGCTGGTAGGACTGAAGAATCATTTGGTGAGGATCCATATTTAATATCAATAATGACTTACATGTATTGCAAGGCTTTCAGAGAAGAGGGCATAATAGCTACGCCAAAGCATTACATAATGAACTTTGTAGGGGATGGTGGTAGAGATAGTCACGAAATACATCTTTCCGAAAGGATAATTAGGGAGACCGAATTACCTGCATATATTGCAGCAATCAAAGCTGGAGCACTATCAGTGATGGCGGCTTATAACTCTATAGATGGAATTCCCTGTTCTTGTAATAAGTGGTTATTGACTGAAGTGCTTAGGTGGGAATTAGGTTTTGAAGGATTCGTAGTCTCTGACTACGGATCAGTTGGTGGAATAATATGGAAGCATCGTGTTACTGACAAACCTGAGGAAGCAGCAAAATTAGCCCTAGAGGCCGGTTTGGACGTAGAACTTCCTGAAACCAATATATACGGCGATCCGTTAATTAAAGCAGTCAAAGAAGGTCTTATAGATGAAGAAGTTCTAAATGAAGCAGTAAGGAGGGTGCTTAAAGCTAAGTTCTTAATAGGCCTCTTCGACAGGCCCTATGTAGATCCTGATGAGGCTGAGGCCATATGCAATTCAAAGGTACATAAGGAATTGGCCCTAGAGGCAGCGAGAAAAGCAGTAGTCCTGCTCAAGAATGAAAATAACATCTTACCGTTAGATAAAAATAAAATAAAATCAATAGCTGTTCTGGGCCCTCTTTCAGATGAGGTAAGGCTTGGAGGATATAGCGGTATACCTAAAGAGGCGGTGTCGCCTCTTGATGGAATAAGGAGAAAAGTCGAAGGAACTAACATTATTGTGAACCATGCTAAGGGCTGTCCATTAGATATTGATATAAACCTTCCAATTCCCATACATTATCTATCCCCTCCTGATCAACCTGAGAAGCATGGACTAAGAGGGGAGTATTTCGATAATCCTGATCTTAAAGGGGATCCAGTGGGAGTTAGGATTGATGCACCATGGGAAGGATTTATGAGATTTGATTGGGGCTATGATCCACCACACCCCGGTCTTCCTAGGGACAGATATTCCGTGAGGTGGACTGGTAAGATAATGCCACCTGAAACAGGGACTTACGAATTTAAGATAATCTCTAGTGGGGGTGGCGTAAGGTTATGGATTGACGAGAAATTACTAATTGATTCCTGGGATTCTCCTGCAGATATACCTAGATCTGCTACTATTAAACTTGAGGCTGGAAGGCAGTATGACATAAGGGTAGAATATAGGAAGATTGGTGGAGGTTATGCTTACATAAAGCTTGGTTGGGATATCGTTGGAGTCACAGAAGAAATGAGAAAAGCTATTGAACTTGCTAAGAAATCCGATGTTGCTATAATATTTGTTGGTATAGTAGAAGGGGAGCAAAGAGACAGGGCATTACTGAGACTACCGAGATTGCAAGAAAAACTAATCGAGGAAGTTCTTAAGGTAAATAAGAATACCATAGTAGTGCTAATAACTGGAAGCGCCGTTACTGGCGAATGGATTTATCATGTACCTGCAATATTACAGGCATGGTATCCAGGGCAAGAAGGAGGCATCGCAATCGCTGATGTTCTCTTTGGTGACTATAATCCTGCAGGAAGATTGCCCTTCACGTGGCCTAGGCATGAGGGTCAACTACCTCTGTACTACAACTATAAGCCATCTGGAAGAGTATATGATTACGTGAATATGCCATCCACACCGCTATTTCCTTTTGGACATGGATTGAGCTATACTAAGTTTAAGTACGACAATCTGAGAATAGATGTTAACGAGAAGAATTGGATCATAAGAATAAGCGTTGATGTGGAGAATGTAGGAGAACGAGAAGGTGATGAAGTAGTCCAGCTTTACATACGGGACAAAATATCTAGTATTGCTAGACCACTTAAGGAATTAAGAGGATTTAAGAGAATAACATTAAAGCCAGGGGAGAGAAAGACCGTAACGTTCACATTAACACCTGATGATCTAGCTATGTTCGATGAAAACATGAGACGAGTAGTAGAGCCCGGAGCGTTTGAGGTAATGATCGGGGCATCATCAGAGGATATAAGGCTAATTGGAGAGTTCTATGTAAAGGATTACATAAAAGGCAAGTCGAAACTAAGCCTAGATGTAAGCGGACAACTAGAAGTGAAGAAGGGTGAGACCATAGAAATACCCGTTAGGATAAAGAATGAAGGGTTAGTCTCAGACCTAATACCCATAACTCTTTATGTTGATTCTAGAGAAGTAGAACGACATAAAATATACCTAGAGCCTAATGAAGAGCGAAGAGTTAAATTCCGTGTAACGCTCGTAGAAGAGGGGACTAGGAATATAACTATAGCTACACCGGAATCCATATCCACAATAGTAGTAAACGTCGTTCGATAAAATATTCATTTATTCATTTCTTATTAATTATTAGAAAGGCTGGTGGAGCTATTCTCTCGCTTTTACATCTAGGACATCTACTTGGTTTTCTTGCTTTTCGCAAATCCTTAAATACGTATCCACAATTACGACAATAAGGAGGTCTCATGACTAGAATCTTCTTACCTTTGCTTAATCTTCTAATGCTCTTAGCTATGTGTGATAGACTTTCATAGATTAACTTGTAGTAACTGCGATCTAGGCCCAGAATTGAAGCAATATCCTCAACAGTAAGGGGATCATCGCTTTCCTCCAATACTTTCATTATCTTACGACGCAAGGTCTCTTCAACGTCGCTCACGCTCATCAACTCACAACCTTGTTCATCACTAATATGTTAAGCCAACGCGCTCATATAGGTAACCAACTTAACTTCAGTCTTCTCTGATGTTCTGGCATCATTAGGGTCTGTGCATAATGAAATTTCGACTCTATTCCTCTAATTCTAAAGAGACATGTGTAGTACTCTATATAAGGAAAACCTGTTTCACCTCTTGCAAATGCGTAGGCGCTAGCGGCCTCCTTCCAGATATCGTATGTATCGCTTATATCAACATATATATGTGGTTCATATCCGAAGGGATCTTCCCAATTCTCTGCGAAATATACTGCCTTTACTGCATGTGCTTCTCTCTTCCTCTTAATAGCTGGCAATGCCGCATAGAATATTGCATCCATTACGTTCAGGTACGTATTTCTATGATCCTTATGTATGCTACCTTTCCAATGCGTAATTATTGCATCCGGTCTATACTCCCTTATCAAATCGCATAGCTGGAATTTTACCTCTTCATTAACAGGGATCTCTCCATCCTTATAATGTAAAAATATAGGGTTGGCACCTAGTATTTTAGCTGCTCTTTCAGCTTCCTTACGTTTCTGCCTACCATATTCCTCTGGAGATAGCTTAGGATGACCTTTTTCGCCTAATGTCATATGTACTATTACTACTTCATAGTTGTCTCTCGTATACTTAGCAATAAGTCCGCCGCAAGTGATTTCCGCATCCCCTGCATGGGCTCCTACAATCATTAATTTCGCCTTCATGGTCTCACTCAATAGTCTTCCTCATTATAAAGAACCTCCTGGTGATTTTAAATCCAAAGCGTGAATAAAGTTTTGCCGCCCTCTCCTCAGTCCATAGT
>JAGGUS010000194.1 GCA_021158375.1 Thermoprotei archaeon | reverse complement strand
CTTAAGCTTAAAAGGTGATAAGGAAATGGGTCATGGTTGGATGCAGTATCTTGATGAGTTAATGGAATTTCTTGATAAACACGATCCGAATAGGAAGTTTAGTTTTAAAGGGGAGTTGAGGACTAAATTTCAGAGCCTGAGGAGTGAATTTCAGGATAGTTTCATAATGGATGTACTTGGTAGTGAAGTTGAAAATATTCATGGTTGGGTTAAGTTGTTTAAGGAAGAACTGGAAGAAGCTAAGAAAGAACTTAAGATAAGGGGCGTACTATTTTCAAAGGAATTTAAAAGCTTCTTAGAAAATCCTCTACACCACCTCAGGAAGAAGCTCTTTAACTATACTTATGATCTTCTAAGGAATAAGATAAATATAGATGAGTTCCTCCGAGTGGCACGTGCAGCCATAACCACGTCATTAAGGACTAATATGAGAACTTTATATCAAAACTGGGTCGTGATATCGATTCTTCGAAACCTTGCAGACTACGGCGTAAGGATAGTATATCCCGAGTATGGCTATCTACTTTTAGAGAGGTCTGGAAGGCAAAGGATAGGAGTTATACCCCCTAATTGCATAGTATATGTTCAAGGTAAGGGATATCTGAGCCTATTTATAGAAGTTCCTCGTCCGCTCAGCTGGGAGGATACAGATGATTTGAAGAGGATATGGAAGCTTTACGTAGCGCTCAGGCCAGATATGTTGATCTATCGGGGAAAGGTTCTTAACATACTCGATTTAAATAGGGATCCGCCTATTCTAAGACCAAACGTCATAATAGAGTGCAAGGAACTCGATGATTGGTATATGCGAATTAGAGATGTTAGAGGGCCTTTTGCTAGGCCTTTATCTGCAGAGGAGTGGAGGAGTAGGTGGATAAGAGGGCTATGGGATGGTCTTGCAGAAATATTAGGGGTATCGAGAGAAGAGGCAAAGGAGGAGTTCAAGAAGAAAGCTATAAGGTTACATGAGACAAAAGTGGTAGAGCTCTATAGGGAGTTCTATAAGCCAGATCTCATGTACTTAGTCTCAAGAGCATTGGTTACTAGAGATGTAATAAAGGAACTAAAGGCACATAAAATAAAGGTTCTAGATAATGTTGGATTTGATAAGGACAAGTTAAGACCTCTTGTAGACGATATAGTTAACAATATATTGGCTAATAATAAGAAAGAAGCTAAGAAAAGTATAAATGAGAGATTGAGAGAAGTATTCAGTATGTTAAGAGAATACGGAATAGAGATCGATGAAGAAGAACTAATGAGTGTAATTCTCGAATACGTAGTCTCTACAAGGGATAGTTTTATTAGGTATCTTAGAAAATATGTAGAATGAAATATGGCGGAAGTTAAAGTACTTCATATGTATAAGAGCCCTCCTAAAGAGGAAAAGTTCATTATAAGAGATGGCGCGAGGCTATCAGAAGTCCTCTATAAATTAGGTATACGTTATGATACTGCTATAGTTGCTCTAAACAATACGATAGTTCACGATTTAGATAAAATAAAAGTAAGCGATAAAGTAGAAGTCACTATTTTAGATATACTTGATGGTGGTTAGCAGTAAGATTACTACAGAATCTAATTACAGAACTTACGTTCAAGGAAGAAACCTTCCATATTCATATTTGTCTAGGAAATGCTTATATTTTTATCCTGCTTATATAATTTTCAATGTGTAGAGGTCTGTAAATGTATGTTCCTTTAAGGGGTACAGCATGAGTGAGTTGGAATTAATGAAAATGTATGAGAAAGATGTTAAAAATCGTATAGAATCATTACTAAGTAAAGAGGATATGGATTCTGTAATGAAGTATATAGAAGGTCAAATAGGTTTAATACAGAGAGGAGAACTATCTTTACCTGAATGGCTCTCTTCAAGAGTGCTTCTTAAGAACGTCTTAGAGATTATTTTGAGATATTTACGTATAAAGGAGTCAGATGAGAGTGTAGCAGAAGTCAAGAAGAGTGCACTTAAGGTGATATGGGATCTCTACTTGCGTGTTGTGCTTGAGTTAGAGCTTTTGAAGGCTGAAGAATACGTTAAGGTAATAAACTTCAAATATCTTAGACGAAGAAGACTTCCAGAAGTAGTTGAAATAAAGGAGGATATAGAAAGCGAACTGAGGAAAATAGGCCTGATCGAATATAGGATTCCAGATGACTTTAAGGGCATTTTAAGATATGTCGGTAAGGACATAAGGGATTTACGTACGCTATTAGATAATGAGGGTATATTAAGGAAGCTTCTAGATAAGGGGCTAGTAAGGCTAGTGATCTTGCCCACCTCAGTAGATCTATTTCTATTGAGAGGTGATAATGAGGAGATTAAGATTAATGTAAATCTAGCTGAAGAACTAATTAGGAAGGTAAGTGATATCGATTATATTAGAGAACTATATGGAGAAGAGTTGGACAGGGTACTGAATATCTTTAATAAAATAGGGTCTAGCGTAAGGATCGAGAAGAAGACTATTGGGAAGGTTGTTGTTCAAAAAGTCGTTCAGAAAGAGGAAGAGGAGAGGTATAAGTTAAGGGTGAGTCTACAAGAAGGCGCATTAGAACTAATAGGTAAAAGTGATGGTCTGAACAATCATGCTATAGAGTTCCTTAAAAGTGAGGGATTCGATATAGTAGAGGAGGGGGATTTAATCAAGTTTAGGAAAAAAGTGGACAATATAGATACGTTATTAAACAGTATCGCCTCGCTAAGGAATGTCATTAACATAGAGGTAGATGACAAGAGCCCCTCATGGTTTAAGGCGTTAGTAGAAGATCCGGAGCTTGCAGAGTTCCTTCAAGAATTACGAAACAAGATAACTCAGGAATTGGATGTAGAGAAACCTATACCTAATGTTAAGGTGTGGGAGATAGCTATATCACTTGGTTATACATATGAGGATACATATAAGCACATAGGTAAACTCGTACAAGAGGG
>JAGGUS010000141.1 GCA_021158375.1 Thermoprotei archaeon | reverse complement strand
TATACTACTTTCCCTTTAAGCTTCATCGGCTTTTCTTCATTATATCTTACTACGTAGAGATCGCCTTTAAATGAAGAGCACCATATACCCGGCCTTATGGGCAACTCCTTTCCATTTAATATAGCCTTACAGGCTATTATGTCAGTATGTATCCCCCTATCTACGATTTCTTGAAATGAAATACCAAAGGTCGACAGTATATCTTTAATCAAATCTTTACGTCTCCAATACGGTAAGCTTCGTATTAGTTTTGCTTTCCTTTCAAGATATTTAGCCTCCTTCCTTACTACTCTTATCGCTTTCTCTATTAGCGGAAGACTTCCGAGGCTTAGTAACCCCATATGAGGTAATTACCCTCCTTATCGCATACTCTAATCCAAGTACTGCCAAAGATCCTATTATAGATACCAATATGAAAGGGACTACGAATATCATTGTATAACGGAAAACTCTTGTTGGAGGTTCGTTAGAATATACAAGCCATGCATGTGTTGATTCATATACGTAGCCCATTATCGCATAAGAAATTAAGCTTAAAATTATGACAATTATATTCCATATTAAAAGGCTCCACGTCTTCCTTGCCTTCTCAGGTACTGCTTCCCAGAAAAATGCTATTATTATAAGTCCAGGGAGGGAGTAAAGTAACCCTGCTAAAATACCTGCCGTTATTGCTGCTCTTAATGAAAACGGTCCTACGATTATTCTAAATCCTGCCTTATTTTCCAATAGTGGAAGTTTCCCCCTTACATAAAATAGAGCAAAGGAAAGTACATTAGCTATTATTATCTTAACGCAGAGTTCATCATAATTCATGGTTCTTCTCAGCAGGCTAATCTCTATGCACCTCCGCTTCCTTAGTTAATAGATCGTAATTTATGTCCTTATCCTCAAATCCTAACCCTGGCCTTTCTATAGGGAATCTAAAGGGTACCTCCATGCTTCTAACGTTCACTATGCTCTTCTCTGCCATCAGATCTGCATCTAAATCAGCATACTTAATTGCATTTAATCCGCATGCAAAGTTCACTCCTGCTAATATCCCAACTTGAAGTTCCGCCATACAGCCAACCATAACTGGAATTTCAGCGGCCTCAGCTATATGTGCTATTTTAATAGCTTCTTTTATACTGGCAGCCTTCATTAATTTTATATTTATTACATCACAGGCATTCAGCTTTATGGCTGTAATGGCATCGTAGGAGTTATGGATACTTTCATCTAGCATTATAGGGATATCGCTTTTCGCCTTTAATTTCGCCAACCCCTTCAAATCATTAGCTGGAAGTGGTTGTTCTATTAACTGGATGTCTAAGTCCTTTATCTCCTTAATGACCCAAAGGGCTTCTTCGTAATTCCAGCCTTGATTTGCATCAATTCTTATGTTCACCTTATCCCCCAATGCCTCCCTAACAGCCCTTATCCTTTCTACATCCTCCTTGGGATCCTCCCCAACTTTTATCTTTAATGTCTTGAAACCCATCTTTGCTAACATAACCGCCTCATCAACAGTTTCTTTAACACCCTTTATTCCTATAGTGTAATCTGTTTCTATTCTTGGTTTATCTCCTCCAAGCAATATGTATAATGGCTCTTCATGAGCCCTAGCCCACAAATCCCATAATGCCATACTGATAGCGCATTTTGCTGATGCAGACCCTTTAATCCCTGAAATAATCCCCTCTAATTTTTCCATAGACTTTATTTCCATTCCTACTATCTTCTTTGATAGCAACTTTAGTGTAGTAAGGCAGGATTCCATATCATCTCCAAGTATATTCTTAGCAGGACTCGCCTCACCATACCCAATTAATCCATTGTTTGTCTCTATTCTCACTATATATCCACTACTCGTAGTACTCACTCCTAATGCAATTTTAAAGGGGCTCTTTAATTTTACACTAAAGGAGTATATCGTCACTCGATCTATTCTCATTATGAACACCAATCCTATTCTAGTATGCTAGATGTAAAATAAGCTTTTACATTAATATAAATTTACCCTATACGATATAGAGGAGCTCGAGATATCAACTTCACCGACGTATTTAACGCCTTGATCTGTAATCCTAAACTCTATATACTTCATATCCTCATATATGGAAGGTCTACTCAAATGTCTTTCTATGAAAGCAAACCTTCTCTTCTTGACTATTATAAGGCCTATAGCATTCTTAGCTACAGATCCTAACGTCGATATAGGCCATGGCGTATCGTCAAGAAATAACATATCATGTGGATCGAAATCTTTAAGCTCATTTACATTCCTTTTTCTTCTTACTTCGCTCACCACAATTACTGAAGTTTCATTATCCATAGCTTCTTCTTGCAACTCTACTAATGCCGTATAAACGTCCATCTCTAGTTCATCACTGTTGTGTCTTTTCAACTCAACTAAATATGGTCTGCTTATACTGTCCATTATCACTAAGTCGTATCCACTTCGTATGGCATATCCAGCATATCCTAAAAGTTCCTTTAGATTCCTAACACGAATCAACTTTAGCCTTTCCACTAGTCTCTCTAAGTCTATATGCTTAGCTTTTGCAATTCTCTTTATTCTGGCAGGTGAAACTCCTCCTTCAGAATCTATGTAAAATACTTTTCCTTCATTAATTATTTCAGCTATTGATGCTGATATACAGAACGAAGTCTTTCCTGTAAATGGAGCTCCAAAGAACATGACGGTACTTCCTCTCTCTATGCTCAACTCCTCATCGAGTTTGCTATCACCGAAACTTAAGTAGCTTACTTCAGAGTCAAATGATATTTCTCCTCGCATTTTAACGTCAATTTGACTCAATTTACCACCTTGAATGATAAAGAAGGTAATTCATATTTAAGGGAAGATTAAATGCTAACTCCCTAATACTTCCCCCTTTCTCCAAAGCTTCAACTCTATAGCTATTATTATTAAGAAAATGATCATTCCGGACAAACTCATTATACCCAGATACTCTATGATTATTCCAAGCAAGGTCAGGATAAACGCTTTATGAAGTAATGATAAAGCGGTTGCATAGAAACCTTTGTTAATATAGAACCTGGCTTTATCCATATTATTTTTTATGAAGTAAGAGAGTATATTGCGTTGGTTCATCAAATTCTCACATACATTCAAGGCTTTAACTACCTCCTCTTTACGGACTATTATAAATCCCCATTCCTTGAATACAGAGTATACTTTCTGGCCCGCTACATTACTTAAAATCTCTATAAACATAGATGTTGATGTTACCTCTCCGTACTTTCGCATCTCATCAAAAACCCTATATAGGAAGTTCAAGCCTCCATATTCATCTACGAGTTTTTTGAATATCGTATAGGAGGCTGCATAGCAATACATGACATTTCCGGAAACCGCTGAGGACATCCATCTCTGAACGAATCCATACTTATTATTAAGTAACGAAGCAAGGGTATTGAGTAACTCCTTTCTCTTCTCAATTCCCGCAGTAAACTTTCCCTCCTTATCTATAATTGCAGTTACTGTTATTCCCAAATATTCCGCAAGCCCCTCATGAACCCATAGTAGGCCATAAGGGGATATCCCTACTTTAAGCAGAAAGTGGTGAACTAACTCATGTACCGCACCATACTCTAACATACCTCTGTAAGATCTAAGATATATGACGTTAAGGTATATCTCATTAGGTCTAGGTGGAGGACTATAGGGAACGAATCCTATGATATATATCTCTGAATATATCTTAGGGACAAAGAACCTAACTATTACGTTCTGGAGATTTACTCCTATTATATTTGCTAATATAGGATATGCCTTGGAATATACATCCAATATCATCTTAGCCTCTTCAGTATATCTGCTTGGAGTTACGAAAGTGAAAGGTGGCGATGTTATATTTACTATAGTACTCGTCTCTGATATCCTTAATATCATCCATATCCTACCTGGGCTTTCAGTCCATCTGTACTTTACTATAAGTTCCTCCTTTCCTTCAAAGACCTTGCTAGGATATGGATTTATTTGAAGTACTCTAGCTCTCGGAAGACGAAGGTTAATATAGGCTACTCCAATTGCTTTTTTATCGTGATATATCATAGGTGAGAGAAACATCGCATAAGGCTCTACTATAAGAACTCCGTACTTTAAAGTATAGTTGAACTCAACTATGAACAACCCCTTGCCATCAGTTACGTATTCAAACTTATATACATCATAGAAATAATTATACGGCACTAATGCCCAATGCGTTATATTACCCCTAATGATGTTAACTTCACTAATGTTAAAGTTATGGGGAAGAACTACTTCTGATAGATCCTTTGTGTACATTCCCTCTTTAACAGTATATCTTACGGATACGTGAAGATATTTATCATCTATCATGCTGAAATAGTACTCATAAAGGCGCTTTCCCCTATATCTGAACCATAGGTTTTCCGCGAAGAACCCTATGACTACGATTAATGACGCTATTACTAATACGAATAAAGGATGTCTAACTATTCTCTTGATCTTATTCATCGCTCCCTATTTTATGAATTCTTTTACGCCTATTTTAGTCTTGTTCAATTGTATGCCTAAACGAACTGTTTTAGGTTTTATGATTTTTTATAACATTTGTTGCAGTTTTTAATCTTCTGTTATTATTATTGCATGTACTTTCTTTCTATGAAGTTTCTTTAATTTCCCCCTATCCTCTTTGACAGGATATAGTATATACACATCTCCTCTATACTTAATTATACTTCCGTGAACAAGAGTTATTTCAGCCATAGAGACACCTATGCATATACAGTAGGATAAAATTTATAAATCTTCCTAACATAAACATTACTGGTGAACTCTCCGATGAAGGCTGTTGAGACCCTTAAGGTTATGGGTCTTCCAGAGGAGAGTGGTGAGTTAATAAAATTCTTAAGAGCTTTTAGAGACTACACGCAATATATAATAAATCAAATATGGAATGAAAAGAATATACCTTCAGTCAAGACATTACATAGAAGATTCTACCATGAGCTAAGAGGTAAGGGGTTTAGAGCACATCATGTAAAGCAAATATATTATTATGCTAGGAGTGTTGTCAAAGCGGTTAAGAAATCTAATGGTAGTAAACCAGTATTGAGAATGCTAACAGCTAGAATAGACAAATATGACTACAAGTTAGACTTAGAGAACCAAGAGTTAATAGTTAAGGTTCTAGGTGGAAAGGAGGTTAAGATAAAGCTAGTAGCACCAAAAGAGAGGTTCTTAAAGTACATGAACTGGAATAACTACGAACTAATGATAAAGTATGACGGTTCAAGGTTTTGGATATGTATAGAGTTTAGGAGAGAAGTTAAACAGTACAACATAAGAAGCGTTCTTGCTATTGATGTAAACTTTGATAATGTTACCATACTAATTAAGGATAGTAGGAGAGTAATCAAGGTTAAGAGATTAAGTTTTCCTTTAAGAAGAGCACTATGCCACAGGATTTGGATTGAGAGAATACAGAAACGATACCCAAAGCGATGGAAATATGTTAAAGGAATTAGAGAAGCCATTAGAAAACACGGTAGAAGGATGAGGAACATAATTAATGATTCATGTCATAAAATAGCGGAGGAGATAACAAATATGGCATTAAAACATAGAAGCTTAATTGTTGTAGAAAATCTTAAAAACCTAAGAGCCAATAGCAAGAGGGGCGCTAAGTTTAACAAAAAACTCTCATTATGGGCTTATCACAAATTATTATCATATATAGAATATGAATGTTTAGAAAAGGGAATACTGTTAATGAAAGTTAATCCAAAAGGAACATCTAGTCTTTGTCCAAAATGTAATAATAAATTAATAGCGTTTAACGATAGAATTCTAAGGTGTAGTAGATGTGGTTTTATAGGAGATAGAGATGTTATAGCATGCTTTAACTTAATCTCAAAATGTGGGGTATCTGGGGTTACCCTGAAAGCCCCTGACCAGATGCAAACCCAAGAAGGGATGAAGGGGAATAAAGATGAAGGGATGAACTTCGTAATTAAATGTTATAAAACCTGAACCCCGCAGAAAGGACAATATCTAGCGATTATAGGGATCTCTGCTCCACAATTAGGACAAACAGAATTCTCAATTAAGGGTGGTTCAGCTAGTAATTGTCTTTCTATCTCCGATAACTGTTCTAAAGCATAGAGATCTTCTTCAAGTTCCCTTATATACTTGCTCCTCTCCGTTACTGCTTCCTTAATTTTCCTAGTTAACTTCAGGTAAAAGGTGAATAGTATTCCTGACTTTAAGATGCACCACGTGATTATTATGTATTTAAATAACGGATGAAGCATAGTACTTAAAGTACTCCTTGTTACTATAATGTAGGATATGCTTCCACTTATCCATAACACGTTTATAAGAGACATAGATGGTGTAAGGAGGAAAGAGTACCCTAATCCGCCAGCCATACCCAAGAGCAGGCCATCCATTAGGCCAAGGACTATTAATAGTGAGAGAGCCTTTCTTATATTTATCTTGTCGTATTTCACTTCCTTATTATAATCCTCAGATATACTCTTTAAAGCGAAGAGAACGCCAAGATCTAAG
>JAGGUS010000102.1 GCA_021158375.1 Thermoprotei archaeon | reverse complement strand
AGAGGTTTGTTCGCCCTTTATTACGAAGCCCCTAGATGCTAATGCATGTGCACCTATTATGCCAAGGGAAATTCCGATCATACCACCTATTAGACTCATCATTATGCTCTCAGCTAAGATCATAATCAAGACTTGTTCATTAGTGAAGCCTAATGCCTTCATTACTCCTATCTCTCTTGTTCTCTCTATTACTGACGTTATCATAGTAGCAGCTACGCCTGCAATAGCTACAGCAAAGGCAGATAGACTCGTAGAGAAAGTTACAAAATTTATAGCTCCGGTAATGGACTGCGCAACTTTCACTATTCCTAAGAGAGAGATCACGTTGATGCTATTCCCATAGTTCTCCTCTAAGTATCTTACTATTGATCTCACTACTTCAGTGTTTTCTGCCAATATTATTATCCCGGACCATTCATTAAGTCCTAAAATACGCCTACCAGCCTCAGTACTTAGAAATATTGCAGTATCGGGACTTAAGAAGAAAGCACCACCAAATTTATCGAGAATTCCAGAAATTAATACTGTGACCTTGCGTATCTCCATACCACCTTGTCGTTTTGGCTTATAATATGTAAAGGATATAGCATCACCAATATCATATACTTGTTTATCGTTGTCAAAGGCAATATCATATCCCACAACAGCTTTTACTATATCAGTTTTGGATGGGATATATCCTTCTCTTAACTTTATTTCACTCATACTCTCCATTATTATAGTTATATCTGTAGCCCATATGGAGATTTGCTTCTCTTCACTACCTATCTTAATAGTAGCTGATGTCATGTATACTGGTTCAGCTTTCTTAACACCAGGTATGCTTCGTATTAGGTTTAGATCATTCTGTGTTAACTTATAGCCGCGATTTGGCTCTACCAATATCAAGGTCTGACCTAAGGATTCTATCTGAGATACTATGTAATCAGAGTAGCCCTGAACTACGCTCGTCATCATAACTAGAGCTAATGGGCCTATAGCTATACCGATTATGGTTAGTGCGGAACGCAACCTACGTTCGCTTAGACCTTTAGTAGCTAATCTTATTACATCAAGTAAGAACAGCAAGTTCATACACGAGTCGCCTCAGCTAAGCGTCTAGAGTGACTTTTCACTAAACGATATATTAAGATGAATACGGATATCAAGAAGGCCGCTACAATGCCTACTATGAGAAGGTTAGTGCCCGTGAAGATGGATGAAATAGTAATGCCACGCTTTGTCCCTGTTGTAGTTTGAGTAGTAGTTGTTGTGGGTAAGGATACCTTTATCGTATACGACTTAAACATCAACCTATCATAATTATCTCTATACGCTATAGTAATGTTTACTAGATTCGCCTTTACTCCTTGTGGAAGTTCTATTCTAAATGCAGTTTGCGATGCAGGATCGAGATCTCCTATAAACGTTGAAGCATTAACACCATTAGCTGATGCTATTACTTCTACACTACGCGCCTGAGCTATTCCATAATTTATTATGGTGCCTGAGACAACAAGCGAGCCCGTCGTGTCTATTATGGCCTTTGTATCAGAACCAATTCGTACATCCACAAAGGGTTCTATAAGGACTGCTACACTTATATTGAATATCCGGGAATATCCTAATGCATCCTTATACATTACTGTCAATATGAGAGGTAGCGTAGAGTATTGTAAGGCCATACCTCCTCCCATAGATATCACATTTGTAGGATTGTATTTTAGTAAGAAGGATACTATTATGGTTCCATGAGCCTCTATTTTGCCTACATATTTATAATTCTGTACTGGAATTGCTAAAGGAGATCGAGGAATGAGCGCAACATAGGTATCATAAATAGGTGCAGACCCTCTATTTATTAATGTCATATTTAGGTATGCCTCACCGTTGACAAAAGATATACTATTAGGGACTATGACGTCGATCACCCTAACGGAACCTAGCACGCTAAATGGGATACTTATCTTTACTTTCCTCACATTACCCCACTGGTCTATGAAGTTCAGAATTCCCATAGCTTTATACTCTCCAATGCTTCCAGAAGCTATGTTTATAGGTACTAAAAATGTAGCTATATCACCGGGATTTAATGTTGCAGTAGAGGGTTGTTGGCCTGCTAGATACCTGGTCAGCTCAGCTAGGTTACTGACAGGAATCTTTATAGATACTTGTGATAGGGGTATCCGACCTACAGCATAGGGAGTTAACTTAGCATAGCTCGCATTGTTAAGCGAACAGGTAAAACCTTGAGGGAGATAAAGTTCTAATACAAGACCTTTAATTGTCGGAACATAGTTATTCCTTATTAAAATTAATAGTGGAGCTCCATAAGTATTGGGCTCAGGCGAACCTCCATACCAAGTAGTTAGGATAAGTTCAACAGCCTCCTTAAGGCTATGTACTCTAATGTGTACATCATATTCTTCATGTTGTTCTATCCTATTATTGTCGCATACTACTATATACTGCGCATAGAGCTTGGCTTTGTAGATACCAGACGTCACATTAGCTACAGATATGGTAAAGCTCGCCGACATAGTATCCAGACTGTTGACAGGACCTGGAATATATGCAGTAGAGACTTGTTTATCTTCGGGATTACTCGAATAAAAGCCGCTGGGTAGAGAGAGATTCAGAGAGATGCCATATATCGTATAGGGCCACTTGTTTACTAGCGTTATAATAAAGGTTGCATTACTGGTATTAGGATATACAGGATAGCCATTTTGCCAGTCGCTAGATATTAGCTGTAGACCCTTACTTTTAGAGAGATTAGGGGACACGGATATCGTTATCGTATAGGAAGAAGAAGACCAAAATTCAGCGCCGT
>JAGGUS010000120.1 GCA_021158375.1 Thermoprotei archaeon | reverse complement strand
TAATGAGAGGGGGGCGTACTTTCTTCGCTGGAATGGGCGTCAAATTGAAAGCCTTAAACTTATCAATATCTCTTCCAGATGACCTTCCGCACTTATGAACCATTTCTACTATTTCTTTGGTAGGTATCGCGAGGACGAACTCTCCCGTCTCTTCAATTAGCTTATGCGAATATCTTGATGGAGCCACGCTTATCGCAACCATAGGTGGCTGCCAAGAAGTTTTCATAGCCCAACCAAGCGTAATTATATTGGGGTTTCCATTTTTATCGACACATGTCGCCAGCACGACAGGCGTTGGAAATAAGAGGCCAGCGTACTTAAGGTCTACTTCCCTCATGGAAGGAACACCTAGATATTAATGATGTAAATGACCTTTAAGGTTTACTCAACTGATTTTACTTTAATATAATAAAGACTTTGCCTAGCATCTCTTAGGTTCGTCACCTTACTTATTATACCCTTTCTCAAGAGAATGGATAGAGCATAGCGAACAGTCCTTGGAGGCAATAGTGTTTTCTTGACTATATCCCTCTGAGTTAACGGACCTTCATATTCTAGTACTTTCATTACCAACTTAGCACTTGGTGGCATCTTAATTAATTCCTTAGCTAATTTTACCTTCCCTAGTAGTCTGAGATAGGCATGAGAACCCTTTTTAAGCCTTATGAATCTAACGTATGAATTGGCCTTATGTAATATTATTTCTTCATCTACTCTATATCGCTCAAGTCCATCAGCAATTGCCTCAACTTCAGACTTACTTGAGATCTCACAGACTTCAATAACTGACTTATTAGGAACTACTAATGGTCTTCTCGTTAAATCAATCGAATTTACAGGGGTTATCGCGAATACTTGAGCGTTCATCATTATCATAGGACCTCCAGCAGACATAGAATAAGCAGTAGAGCCCATTGGTGTAGATATTATAATGCCATCAGCTATATCCCTCCATACGTATTCCCCATCTATCCAGAGATCATATTTCATCAAAGTAGCGCTCCTCATAGGGAATATCGATATCTCGTTAAGGGCTATAAGGGACTTCTTACCGACCTCACCCATTAGTAAATCACATTCCTCTACCCGGTATTCTCCCCTATCAATTTGATTTAAAGCAAGCTCGATTTTCTCAAAAGGGACTTCCATAAGGAAGGATACGCTATTATTGGAGCTAACGCCTAAGAAGGGAATTTCTAACGAATTAAGTTCATGGACTGCCTTGAGCATCGACTTATCATTGCCTATTACGAGAATCATATCGTAGTTACCTTCAATCTTGGTTCCTAACTCAAAGAGCTTATACTTAATATTATTTGAAGAGAGGACATCCTTAAGCTTACCTAGGCGTGCTTTTCCTACGTCGTCTATGTAGAGGAGAACTTCCATCATATACACCTCATCAGGTAAGAATTGCCCTCTATTCTTATAAGCATGCATAAAATGCCTATATAATTTCACTTTTAACTTCAATCGCCTTAATGAGTAGGGGTATAATATGAGCGAATATGTAGAAAAGGTTAAGCTTAGCTGGTTTCATTATACGCTATTAATCGTATTAGGCTTGGGCTGGGCTTTCGACGCGATGTGTGCAGGACTAATATCAACTACAACACCGTTAATACAGAAGGAATGGGCATTAAGCTCTACAGAACTGGGGATGTTGCTCAGTTGCTGGCTTATAGGCATGTTTTTAGGAGGGGTAAGCATAGGATATTTAGCAGATAGAATCGGGAGGAAGAAAACTACTATTTTGGCATTACTGTTATACTCCATACCAACCGCACTCGCAACTCTATCTAAAGGGCCTGCAGAAATGGGAATACTTAGGCTTATAGCGGGAATAGGTTCATCAGGATATATGGTAGTAGCAAGTACGCTCCTATCAGAGTACATACCAGCTAATCGTAGAGGTAGGTTCGTAGCCCTATTAGAGAGCACTTGGGCTTTTGGATGGCTACTTGCAGTATATCTTGGAAGGATGATCGCACCGATACATGGCTGGAGGCCAGTATTCACGACATCAATAATAGCACTAATTGTAGTACCACTAATAATAACGTTAGTTCCTGAATCGTTAAGATATCTTGAAGAAAAGGGAAGGGAGGAGGAAATAGAGAGGATACTGTCGAGGATAGGGATAAGTATTGAATTAAAGGCACCTAAAGAGAAGAAGATAACAAGAAAGACCAGTATAGCCGATCTCTTCTCAAGAGAATATAGAAGGAGGACTGTGATGTTATGGATCCATTGGTTCTGTATAGTCCTAGCGTATTGGGGAATATTCCTCTGGCTACCCAAAATATTATACAGCAGAGGACTTTCGCTAGTTAAATCACTAAATTACACTATACTGATAACGTTAGCACAAATACCAGGATATTGGAGCGGTGCATTGTTGATAGAGAAGATAGGCAGAAAGCCTTTATTATCTACATACATGACACTCGCCGGAATAGGTAGCCTCTTCTTCGCTATGTCTCGTAGTGAGCTAAGCGTACTAATATGGGGGAGCGTCATATCGTTCTTTAACTTAGGTGCATGGGGGGCCACTTACGCATATACACCAGAGCTATATCCAACTAGAGTTAGAGGGACTGGAGCGGGGAGCGCTAACAGTATAGGTAGGATTGGAGGGATAATAGGGCCATATCTTGTAGGAGCGTTACTTGACATCACTGGAGGAAACGTTTATCCGATATTTATAGTGTTCATGGTAATACACTTAGTATCAGCGATAACCATAGCTACTTTAGGAATTGAAACGAAGGGTAAAGCATTAGAGGAGATATCGAGATAGTTACCAGCGTATTTTTATTTCTGCTCTCCCTCGTATCGTCGCCTCTATAATTAGTAATGACCCGCGCATGTACCATTTCTTCAGACTACCATGTTTTACGTTTACACTAATGGGCATCCCCTCAGGGGAGTATATACTCAAAGTCACATCCGAGACCAGATTTTTAGATTTAAGGCCAACTTTAAACACCTTCTCATCAGCCTTCCATTCCTCTTCGTACTCATCTATGCCTAAGCCGAAGAGAAGACATGGGCTCTGTACGTACTCCCTTATGAATAGAATTCGGAAATCCTCTGGATCTATTTCAACGGGAATTTCACCAAGCTCACTACCCAGCCAGCATTCCCTTAGATAGAGTTCCATGTCAAAGGGTTCATAGACGAAATATTTCTCCCTTGGAATTATCCTTAATACCTCAGGGGATAATATTTTTACTCGCGCCTTTGCCTTAGCATTGTTACTATTAACGATTAGAAGTAGAAGGCCTTTCTCGCTAATCAGAAGGTTTACGAAGATACCATCCACGTCCGCCTTAACTATATCATTCACAGTAAAGGGAATGCATTTAGCCTTAGATGCCTTAATGAAGCGGAATATATTCCATGCTTTAGATACCAGCGCTATTTCGTCATCACTCCTTCCCCTCCATAATGGAATCGGAGCTAGATATAGAAGTGAGATAGCTATGGTCTTACGGGAGATCTTCCTTACTGAGGACGGATACATAAGGGTGTTACAGCCGAGACGCCACGATAGGAAGAGCAATCTATCGTACAGCAGATTCCATTGTTCGACTTCCTTACTCTCACCGACAAGTCTAGAGTCGATAAATGAAGATAGGAAACCCACAGGCATTTCATGAGTATTAGCTATTATTATGGCGTTAGGATTCCTTTCTTTTATCATATTCCAAGCGCTCTTTAACATCTCTCTAAACCACCAGTAAGTAGCGCGTATATAACGGGAATCACAACCATGAGCTCTATTTCTGCAACATAATTTAGCATTCCAGAAGTCTAGATATATGCTATCAAAGCCATACTCCCTTAAAGCTCTCTCTAAACAAGAAGCCCAATGTTTACGCCAACCACTGGCTGCAGGACACATCAAAACAGTCCTATATTTCCAACTGACTGCTGGCTCTATCCTCCACTCTTCAGCGTGTTCTTTAAAGACATCAGTGTCTATTTCAACATCAGCAAAGGTCATATAGGGATATACGTTAATGCCGTACTTATGACATAACTCTACGGTTCTCTTTACGGCCTCAGGATCATCAGGAACATATTCGCCAGATTTCCAATTGACACCACCTATTAGGGTATTCACACCTATTCTCGCAAGCCGCTCTATCTCTCCCTCACTTGGATATACATGGGATTTATTATATTGATGAGGACCGCGCCAAAATACTCGAAGCTCCAGTGGAGCCGGTGAATACTCTTTAGAGGGAGTTACTGATATCGAGAATTTATTATTCCATTTCCATTCCGGCCTTATAGCTGTCGGAAGGTTCCGTATGCCAAATATAAACCAGTTCACTAGGTTCCCTTCCCTACGTACTAAGAACATCGCACCGACATCGCCTAATGGATC
>JAGGUS010000274.1 GCA_021158375.1 Thermoprotei archaeon | reverse complement strand
TTCCATTTCTCTGCTCCTGCATTTTGGACATACAACTCTAGGAGGGTAAGTAACATTCCCACACTTCTTACACCTAGTGCCTATTAGCCTATATTTATATCTAACATTACGCCAATATATGGGGACGCTCATATTCATCACCTCATACGTTTAAGTATATGTATTACTGATGTCCCAGCTACTCCTCCTAAAGACTGTGTTAGAGCTAATTCAGCATCGTCTACTTGATTAGCTCCTGCCCTTCCAGTTAATTGGTAATACGCCTCTACTACTTGGTATACTCCAGTACCCCCTACAGGATGCCCTCTTCCTAGTAAACCTCCCATGGTATTTGTCGGTATATCACCATCTTTTTCGATTTGTCCCTCTTTAACTAATTGCCATCCCTTACCTTTCTCAGCAAATCCTAGATCCTCAAGAGATAGTACGCCTAATATAGAAAATGCATCATGAACCTCTACTAAATCTATGTCTTTTGGTTCTATCCTTGCTATTTTATATGCTTTCCTAGATGCCTCTACAGTAGACCAGAGTGTGAGTATATCCTCTCGTTCATTAAGTGATAGGTGATCTATCGCTGCGGTTGATGCTAATATCTCAACGGCATTCTCCTTATCTTTAACTTTGTCTAGAGGTGCTAAAATTACTGCTGCCGCACCATCACCTATTGGAGCGCATTCGAATAATCTGATAGGATCTGCAACGGGGGGCGAGTTCATTATTGCTTCTAGAGTTAAGGGCTTTTTGAACTGCGCATGGGGGTTATTAACGCTATATTTATGATCGTGTACAGAGAAGAGTGCTATATCTTCTTGATCAACATTAAATTTCTCTATATATAGTCGATATACAAGTGCATTGAGGGCAACGAAACTCGCTCCAACAGCTATTGTATATTCACGATCATCGGCCATGGCAAGCGCTAGTGTGACTTCAGGAGTCTTTCTATCGGTCATTTTTTCTCCGCCTATAGCCATGACGTAATCATACATACCCGAAGCAACAGCTAGGAATGCTTGATGTATAGCCATCCCCCCGCTTGCACATGCTGCCTCGACTTTGCATGCAGGAATCCCCCTTAAACCCAAATGACTTGCTACTAAAGCGCCAAGATGTTCTTGTTCTTGTAATGCTCCACTCATCATATTACCTACATATAAGGCATCAATACGCTCTACGTCTGCACTATCCATAGCTTTAAGCGCTGCCTCTACTAATAATTGCCTAAGGGACTTATCCCAGTGCTCTCCTATAGCAGTACATCCAACCCCAATTATAGCTACTCTTCTCATGGATATCACCTCATCTTTATCTTACCTCTATAACGAGCATACACGCTGTAGTCTATAGCCTTCCTCCTAGCTATGTAATCAGCTACTTTTGGAGCCAAATCCCTCTTACTTTCAATAGCGTCTTGGACTATTATGCTAAAAGCATCACTACCTGCACCTGAACCGAATGAAACGGCTAGTATTCTATCACCTGGTGATGCTATGTCTAAGATAGCCGCTAATCCTAATAGTGTTGCTGCTGCATACGTATTCCCTATTACCCCTGAGAGGAGACCTGGCTTTACTTGCTCTTCATTAAAGCCAAACCTCTTTGCAACTCTCATTGGAAACTTAACGTTCGGTTGATGAAATACTACATACTTAAAGTCTGAAGGTCTTAAGCCTAGGCGTTCCATTAACCCTTTTGCAGCGTTCACTATATGTCGGAAGTAAGCTGGTTCTCCTGTAAATCGTCCAGTATGTTGTGGATAGCTTTCTCCCGCCCTACGCCAGAAGTCTGGTGTGTCAGTAACGAACGAGTATGATCCTTCAAAATAGGCTAGTGTCTCTCCCGATTTTTTAGCCAAGATATAGGCTGCTGCTCCACATGCAGCAGTATACTCCAATGCATCCATAGGCCTTCCTTGTGCGGTATCAGTACCTATGGCTAAGGCATACTTGACCATGCCGCTAGACACTAAGCCTATGCAATCTTCAAGAGCCTCAGTGCCCGCTTTACATGCAAATTCCATATCCGTAGCAAGTACATCAGGTGTAGCACCTATTGCTTCAGCAATTATAGTTGCGGACGGCTTAACAGCATAGGGTTTGCTCTCAGTGCCAAGCCTTATAGCACCTATTTCTTTAGGATCTATTCTAGCCCTTTTTAGAGCGTTTAGACTCGCCTCTACCGCCATTGTTATAGCATCTTCATCTATTCCTGCTACTGCCTTTTCCTTTATAGGTAAGGTTCCTGCATAACCCCAGACTCTCGCTATCTCAGATGCCTCTATTCTATATCTAGGCACATAGGCTCCGTAACCTAGTATCCCTACCTCTATGTTCGTTTGCATGTTATCACATCAGTGAAATATTTAAGAAAAAGTAGCCTTTATTACCGTTTCGTTTTGTCGAAGTAAAATTCGGCAAAAATCTAATAGTCTTTTAGGCTACCTGGGATATAAGATCGTCTATTTCGTCCTTGAGTTTATTAAGCGCTTCCTTTATCTTGTTGAATTTTGTAGAGAGTTCTTCTCTGAACTTCTTCTCCCTCTCGTATAAAGCTTTTAGCTCTGAGTTCTCCTTATTCAGAGATTCTATTTGGGCTTTTAGTTCCTTAATTTTCTTCTCGTATTCCTCTATACGTTTGTTTAGCTCTTCGTATTTGATGCCTATCTCTGGGATTTCTAATTTAAACCCCTCTTTAACAAAGCGCTCATATGTCTCCCTAACTAGCTTTCCAGCCTTTGTTTTGCCAGCGAGGTGATTTCTTATTGTAGACTCAGTTCGCCCTAGATCTTCAGCAATTCGTGAGACAGGCATTCCTGCTTTCTCTCTAGCTAGGGCTCCTGCAGCAACGGCTAAGGAGTCGATCCATGTTATCCTCTCCTCGCTTTCTCTTATCTCCTTAAGCACGTCAGGTCTCAGTAGAGTACCTATGAGTAGTGCCGTTTCTAGTTTATGAATATCTTCTCTCCCCATTGGCCTTAGGGGTATTTCCTCTGTCATAATCTCACCTACCTTTTCTATTTTTCTACTATGTACTTTCCTATATTTGAACATAACTCGCTAATCTATTCCTCTTCGATCAGTATGCCCCGCCTAAGCCTTAACGTCTTCTTAGCATAGACTACTATGCCTTGGTCGGTTATATCAAATGGATGTCGTCTCATGCTATGAGACGTTCCTCTCATTTTCCACACTATAATGCTTCTCCTTAACTCTCCTTCATACTCATCTAAGTCAAGCCTTATTATCCCATCTGCAGCATGCTCAACGCCAGGTCCTCCAAATCCTCTTTCAGTAGCACTTACTTGGCTTACTAATATAGAAGTACATCCCATTCCCGATAGCAATCTCTTTAACTGCATTACAATACTTCTCGCTATAGAGGGCTTTGTCAAGTAGAGCGTTGATACAGAGTCTATTACAACCCTCTGCGCTTTCATATCCCTTATGGCCGTCCTAAGAACATCTACTAATTCATAAACATCTTCTGGATTCTTAACTACATACTTCTCTCTCTTAGCGTATTCTCCTATTCCACCGGTAAACGCATCAACTATTTCAAATAGTCCATCTCTTTGATATTCCCTTACATCCCATCCAAACTTTGCCATATTCTCTAATATCTGCTTTGGGTGCTCCTCTAAAGCAACTAACAAGCCTGGTTCACCGTTCGTTAGACCGTAATAGAGGAACTGTTGGCCAAATATCGATTTACCAGTTCCAGGACCGCCTGAGAGCAATACTACGTTTCGTCTAGGAATACCCCCGTGAAGTATTTCGTCCATTCCAGGTATTCCTGTCTTTACTCTATCACTTCTCGGAGTACGTCTCTCGCTCATAGAGATACACCTATAAAATAATGTCCTTAAACACAAATATTAAGATAATTCCTTGTAAGAAGCAGACTTGTTACTCACTGAGGCTCTTATATCTTCTCTCAAGATAGGATCTCATGGACTCGAAGAGCGCGTTTAAGTAGTCAATATCATAAATGTTCACTGGATTTGTCCTGACTATAAAGTATAATCCTAAGGTCTCTACCTTTCCAGCTATAAGTCCTTGAGTCGTACTGGATAGTGTTATAAAAGGTGCTCTTTCCGCCAGAGCCTTAGTACCTACACCGTAGAGATCTACTACAATAGCTGCATCTACCTCCGCATCGCTTTTCTTCAACGTGCTCTCTACTAGGAGACCATTAGATGAAGAAATAGTTATGGCATACGCATTGAAGTATTTTGCAAGCTCGTTCAACGTGTTAAATTCCTTTACTACATAGCTTCTCTTAGGTAGAGGAGCAACTCTTCGTTCTATTTCTTCTAATCGCGTTAAAATTTTGTTTATATCAGTAGATAGGAGAAGTTTACTTAGTGTTTCAGAGAACACCTTAGTTGACTTCATATACTCCAAGACTAGGGAGAAATTCTTTTCTATTAGTGAGACCTTCTTCGCGATGATTAGGCCTATTATTACTATGCAGATAATTACTACTATTAAGGGTACTGTTATTCTTCCCCACTCCACGAATATTCTATACGTCCAGTACCATAGGTCCATTATGATTCACCTTAACCTATATACAAGAGAATGGAGAACTAAATAAACACGACCTAAATTCGGGTTTTGACG
>JAGGUS010000259.1 GCA_021158375.1 Thermoprotei archaeon | reverse complement strand
TATTTCAGATATGTCTACCATGTAATGCTTGGGAACCCTATTCTTTACAATATTTATACCTTCTTTGATTAGGAGTTCTCTCTTAAGCCATTGATATTTACTACCGATATATCCCCCTATACTTCCATCACTTCTTATAACCCTATGACATGGATAAATTATAGGCAGTGGATTCTTTTTGAGAGTAATTCCTACTTGCCTTGGATGTATTCCTAAAAACCTTGCTATCGATGAATAAGTAGTAACTTTACCTCGAGGTATTTTCCTTAATAACTCTAGTATAGTAACGTATCTCTGAGGTAAAGTCAGTCTATAAAGATTTCTGTTTATGGTATTAGAAGTTCCTAATATTATACTTAATATAATGCTGGCTAGCTTTCTCTCATATTTCCTCCCTATATGTATCTCGTCCTTAGATACTGATATACCTATACTGGTCTTCACAATTTCACTAAATATGCTCCAGGCAATGTCACGGTCTTTTATAGGAACTGAATTAGCTATAAGCCTTCTTTCACGATCTAATAGTAAGTATATGCTAAACTCTCTAATTTTAACATAATATGGTATAAATTTTTGCATATTCTTACCCTAATATAGTGTATGAGTTGCCATAATGTAAATATAACATGACATGAGGTCTTACCTTCCTTATAGCTTCTAATACTCTAATGGAGTCATCATGAATTTCCACTACGTTATCCAGCATACTTATGATGCTTACTTTATACTCGTAGTCGGGCCGTAGGTCTCCTTTAGGTCTAAATATTATATCGTTCTTGTAATCGATCTCTACACCAAACTCCATTAGCTCTCTTATAGTGGGTTTTTTAAGAGAAATCGGCCTTCCAGTAACTATAATTACTTTTCCTCTTTTCATTCTATCTTTAAGAACCTCTATTCCTATATCTCTAGGCTTATCTAAATGGAGCATTTTTGGAGATAGAAAGAGATCCCAGAATCGCCTCTTCATGCTTCCCTTTAGTTTTTCAACATCAATATCTAAAGGAAGACCTAGTCTGGATAGAACTGCTTTTATTCTCTCACTAGGATCTACTATTACACCATCTAAGTCAAAAACATAAATATCTGACAAGGCGATCTACCTCAGCACAAGGACCCTTTCGTCATTTAATCCTGACGCACGGCTTTCATCATTGTGGCTCATCCTGGGATCGAGATCTTTCTTTATCCGATCCCAGGACTTCCATTCATCGCCGGATAATTAAGAATTTAACCGATTAATAAACTATTTGCCTTTCTTGAACGTTAGCTTTAAAGTTAAGCGATTATAAATCACCACTTAGGTGATTATCTACGAAGAGTATCGAGGAAGTTAAAGTGGCTGATGTCACCTTGGCTCAGCAAGTGTCTATTAATTATTTGCGAAAGCTGTATGGGAGGACAAAAATAAGTCAAGTACGATTTACTAGAATTTGGTTCACCACTTATGGAACACGAGATGTATGGGAAGTCGAAGGAACGGTAGTAATTAAGAGGGGCGTTTTAGCTAAAGAGACAAGAAGCTTTAGACTTCAATTAGATCCTCTTACAGGTAGGATCATTGGTTTTGAGATCTAGCCCTCTTATTCTTAATTGTCTGCTCTAAAATCCTGTAAACACAAAGATCTCCGCACATAGTACATGTTGTTGTAGGTACACCATACTGTTCATGGATCTTCTTCGCATATTCTGGATCTAAGCTGTATTTAAACACCTCTTTCCAATTTAATTCAGCGCGCGCTTTCGATACAGCTATATCCTGTTTAAGTGCTCTCTCCCCTATTTTCACTATGTCTGCTATATGTGCCGCTATTTTAGCTGCTATTAAACCTTCCTTTACTTGTTCTACATTAGGCAAACTTAGATGCTCGGCTGGTGTTAAATAACATAATAGATCTGCACCATATGCAGCTGCTATAGCCGCTCCTACTGCACTAGCTATGTGATCGTAACCCATAGCTATATCCGTGGGGAGTGGACCTAAGACATAATATGGAGCGCCATCACAAAGACTTTTCTCTATCTTAACATCTGCGATTATTTTATCTAACGGTACATGTCCCGGCCCTTCTACCATTACCTGCACCCCTGCTTCTCTAGCTCTCCTTACTAATTCGGCAACCTTTAGTAATTCGCCAACTTGCAATTCATCATGCGCATCAGCTATACTTCCTGGTCTAAGGGCATCACCTAAACTTATAGTTGCATCATACTCTGCGAAGAGTTCTAACAGGTAATCGTAGTTCTTATAAAGAGGGTTTTCTTCATCGTGATGTAAAATCCATGCTGCAAGTATAGATCCTCCCCTACTTGGTATTCCTGCTAACCTCTTAGTCCTTATGAATTTTTCGACCAGGTCTTTAGTTATTCCGGCATGTATTGTTGCAAAATCTACGCCATCTTTTAGATGTTCCTCTATGACATTAAATATATCATCCTCATCCATATATATACCAGCACCTTTCTTTTTCGCAGTCTCTATAAATGCCTGATATATCGGTACCGTTCCAAAAGGAATGTTAGCCTCTTTAAGGAGCATCAATCTTATACTTCTTAAATCTCCACCAGTGCTCAAGTCCATTACAGTATCCGTGCCATATTTAAGTGCCACACGTAGCTTCTCCAACTCCATCTTCGGATTAACTACAAGAGTTGATGTACCTATATTTACGTTCACTTTTGTACTAAGCCCTTCACCAATACCGATAATTTTAATATTATCACGATTATGAGGTATTATTATT
>JAGGUS010000019.1 GCA_021158375.1 Thermoprotei archaeon | reverse complement strand
GATGATGATGTGTGGGATCCATGTGAGACTATCGTGGTTACGATATATCTTAATGAGACCTTGACCGCTGGTGACTACTATTTGGTCTTCATTACTTATAATGGAGTAAAGGCAGAAGCTATGTTCTCTATAGGGTAGAGATTATGGGATACTCGGGTGTCTTAGCGTTGGCATTCATGTGTATTGTAGTGATTTCTAGTATAGCTGCTATTATGGTTATAAATTTCAGTATTCATGAAAGTATAGGTGAGGCGATTGGGGAGGAAGCTAATATAAGGGTATTTACGCTCGGTGAGGAATTAAGGATTGATGATGGTTATATATCCCAAGATGGGCATGAAGTATTTATAAATATAACGAATGTAGGTGAAGCGTCGGTACCCATTAAAGATTTTAAATTTATAGATGTCATAGTGGTGTATAAGGATGTTAATAAGAATGTGAAAATCCTTTGGGTACCTTATGAGGAAACGCCTAATCAGCTAAGTGACTGCTGGTTCTTAAATGACGTCTTCATAGATAATAGGAGCGGTGACATAATAAATCCTATAAGGATTAGTAGTACGGGGTGTAGTGGCCTTTGGGATCCTGGAGAGACAATAGAGATTACTATATACCTTAAGGATCAGATATCTGCTGAAGGCCTGATATTTATATTGATATGCTCTCCTAGGGGTAGGAAGGCGAGTATTACGCTATAATTGCTCTATGAGCTAGGGCTTGCTCGTACATTTCTTGAGGTCTTTTTCCATTTCCAATAAAGAGCGCTCGCGTGCAGTAAGCGCTCGCTCGTACGCTATTAGCTCTCTCTCCTTATTCATTAGTTCATGTTCCCATTCCTCAAGATGTCTTTTCTTCTCCTCTAGTGATTTCTTTAAACGCTCAAATCTTAGCTCCAGTTCTTCTTCGCGTCTTTCAAGAGAAGATCTCAATTTCATTATCTCCTTATACGCTACTATGCACTTCTCTAATTCCTTCTCAAGTCTTTTTCTTAATTCTTCTACATGCCTCTCCTTTTCAGCTAAGGCTTTTTCCCTTGCCGTTAACCTTGATTGTAGCGCCGTTAATCGCTTTATTTCCTCGTTAAGTAATTCTAGGTTCATCTTCAACTCACTTCTTAGTTCGTCTAGAGAGCGCCTTCTGCTATTGTCGATATCCTGTTTCGCCTTGACTAGGATCTTACTAGTGTTTTCGAGGGCAAGGGCAAGATCAGCAATATTTATTAAGGCTACATTTAGTTGCTCTAATAGTTTTCTTAAATCGGAGAGTCGGGAGTTAGCAGTATTTTCAAGTTTTATGAGATCATTCAATGTTTTTGTAAGATCTTCGTTTAACATGCTGAATTTCTTTACGTTATCTTCATACATCTCCATCGTCTTGCTTATTTTATTAAATGATGATTCGCTTTTCTCAATGAATGTCTCAATTTTTGTGTAGAGTTCTGATAAACCTTTAGTTATGGTCAGCTCTATTGTGTCTAGAGCAGATTTTATTTCAGATCTTTGTGCCTTTAGCTCTTGAAGAATTTTACTTAGTTCCATTATGTGAGAAGATAATGTTTTATTCCATCTACTTAGACCATCATCTAGTTGCCCTACAAGTTTGTCATATTCTGATGAATAGTGTGATACCTTAGCTTCTAGCTGATCTACGAGTATTTTAAAGCGACTTTCTTTATCCTCTAGATCTCTTAGTCTCTCTTGAACGTGCTTTGTTATGGTATCTAAGGCTCTTGAAAGGGCCCTTAGGGAGTCTTTTTGTGCTCTAAATAAGTCCGTCAGCTCATCCATAATACTCTTTGTCATTTTACTTAATCTTACTACTTCATCCTGAAGCGTACCTATTGAGGCTATTAGGCTTGAGTTTGAGGTTGTTATGAGCTGGGTAAGCGAATCAGTGAGCTCATTTAGATATATTTTCAGCTCGCCCTTAAGGCTATTTACTAGCTCTTTTGCATCTCTCTTCTTCATGAAGAGCACCATAGCTTTCGATTTTCATTACTGAATTCGCGTTTTTTAAGGTATCTTCAAAATTAGAGATCTAGCGAGTGAATGAACCAAAAGATATCACTTCTAGCGTAAAACCTAGTGTGAGAAGTAATTCTATAGAGAATCTCTATAATGGCATTATGACGATAAGTATACTTAATGAGAAGCCAGCATATAGGGAAGCACACGTAGCATATGTTATGAATTGCCAGAATGGTGATGGAGGCTTCAGAAGGACGCCCGAGCTGGGTATATCTACTTTAGAATACTACGTATTATGCCATAGCATCACTTAAGAAACTTAATACAATATAGTTCAATAGTGTTTAGAAGTATTTCATCAGGGTATCCTGCTTCTTAAGGCTTATTTTGAATAATCTCTTAAATGCAGGTAAGCTTACATTATAAATAGGGATACCATCTATTTCTATGTGATCTATTCTTCCATTATGGGCGTGACCGTGGATTACAGCTAATGGCTTATATCTTTTTATTATGCTTTCTAGCTTCCTAGAGCCTAATTGTGGCCATATCCTGCTAGGTTCGCCTTTGAGTGTAGCATATGTTGGAGCATAATGAGTAACTAGCAAAGTAGGATACTTTGATGAGCTTAATAGTTTTTCTAGTATTTTTATACGCTTATTATATCTCTCTACTATATCAGGAATGTGTTTCATTTGCCAAGATGTTGGCATGTCTAGGACGCCTCTACTACCTATGATGCGGACTTTGCCTACTGATAGATCGATATCTATGTAGTCGTCATCTAGCCATATTACATCTGGATAGAGTTCCCTGAATTTATCCGATAGCTCCTCATAGTCTTCATTTCCGAAGACTGCAATTATCTCACCGTTATATACCTCTCTTATTAGAGAGAACACATGTGATGCGGCATGTACGTTACCCTTGGCTACTATGTCACCTGCTATTATGAAGACTTCGCAATCCATGAAGTTAATTAGGCGTAAAGCATTTGAT
>JAGGUS010000128.1 GCA_021158375.1 Thermoprotei archaeon | reverse complement strand
TACATGCTGCTTTATTAGCCGCTGGTGTTGGTCCTGGGGATGAAGTAATAGTCCCAGACTTTACTTTCGTGGCTACTGCTAACGTTGTGCTCGCCGTTGGCGCTAGGCCTATCTTTGCAGATATAGATCTAAGAACGTACAATATAAGTGTTGATGACATAAAACGAAAAATCACGCCAAGGACTAAAGCTATAATCCCCGTACACTTATATGGACTCCCTGCGGATATGGATCCATTAATGGAATTAGCTGAGGATCATGGATTAGTAGTAATTGAGGATGCATGTCAGGCTCATGGCTCTATATATAAGGGAAAGAAAGCAGGATCTTTAGGGCATATGGCAGCATTTAGCTTCTATCCAAGTAAGATAATAACTACTGGAGAAGGGGGTATGATAACCACTAATGATGATGAATTGGCTGAAAAGTTAAAGATGATAAGAACTCATGGCCAGGTAAAAGGCTACGATAGTGTAATTTTCGGTTTAAACTTACGCATGAGTGAGATAAACGCTGCAATAGGCATAGCTCAAATGAAGAAAATAGATGCATTTTTGAAGAGGAGGAGAAGAAATGCTAAGATAATGAGCGAAGAGCTATCTTCAACCGATGGTATTGTCTTGCCTGTAGAACCACAAGGCTATGTTCATAATTGGTATGTCTACACGATAAGGTTATTAAATCATAAAATCAGAGATAATGTCCAGAGATATCTACGTGACAATGGTATAGGTGCTATGGTCTATTATCCAACGCCCTTGCATAAACTCCCCTTATATGAACGGCTAGGATATGCGAATGAGCATATACCTAATAGTGATCTTGCCTCAAAAAGTGTCTTAAGCCTACCAGTACATCCCCTTATGACGGAGGAAGATGTAGTGTATGTGGCGGAGAAACTTAAAGAAGCGCTAAGGCGCATTTCTTAAAATAAAATTAAGTTATATTTAATTAGACGTGGTTATTGTTATACTTTCTTAGTATGGACAAGATTCTGATTGTAGGAAGATCATGTTTTGTAGAGGAATGGTTAATAGATCAATTAGTAGAGAAAGACTACTATATTAAGGTATTAAGTAAAAAGTATCCTGATGTTTATTATACTGATTTCACTTTCATAGAGGGGTCTCCTCTAGATGAGAAATCCTTAGGTGAAGCTTTAAGGGATATTGATCAGGTTGTATTTTTCCCAATATATTGGAACGTATTTGAAAGGAGTTACGAGAAAGAATTCAATACAAACGTACTCTCCTGTCTCAACCTTATCTCAAGGGCGTGTAAACAAAGCGTTAACCGTATTGTATTTGTCTCAAGTTGTGATGTTTATGGATCCCCTACTGAACTGCCTGTACATGAACGAACAATAACTATTCCTAGAACACCTCATGCAGCAGCGCTATTATCCATGGAATCGTTAATTATGTCCCTAAGCTTTCATGATATAAACTGGATCATATTACGCGTATTTGACGTTTATGGGCCAAAGCAAGATAGTAATTGGATTTTAAATATGTGCAGCATTTTTAAAAATGCATTGCTTAAAGGTATATTGGAACTCCCTGGCACTGAAAATACCTTCAGGGATCTCATCTATATCGAAGATTTAGTAAATATACTATTGAGTATAATTGAACTTCCTGATGACATTAACAATTTAGTGATAAACGTGGCCGGTGGTGAACCTATCCCACTTAATAGCCTCGTAGAGATGATTACTAGACTTGTAGGAAGGAGTGTAAATGTATCGTATAGGCGTGAACTTTCATGGTTCATCCCATCTATCTATGCGGAGACTAGGGTGTTACGAGACATATTTCCTCGTTTTCCGCAATATTCTATTAAGGAGGGCCTTCTTAGAACTTTTAAATGGGTAAGAAGTGCGATAAATTCTAAAAGCTTCCTTAGCTAAAGGTGTATAGCTACATTAGCTTATGACCCAAGGCCTTCCTATCCCTACGTAGATTACATTTATGGGTATATCATCATATCTAAGTATATTTCTGCCATCAATTACTGCTATTTTTCTCTTTCCTGAAATTTCTTTTATTTTCCTCAAAGTTAATCTTTTGTACAGATCATGATCCGTACTTATGACTATGACATCGCTCCCCCTTATTACTTCGCTTAGATTATTACTTAATGGAGCTTTGAGTTCCCTATCCTCCCTTATTAATGGATCGTGTACTACTATCTTATTAATACCCTTAGCTTTGAGTTCGTTTACCAAATCATGTGTGGGACTTAATCTACTATCTGCTATATTTCCCCTAAATGAATCTCCTAGTATTGCAACTTTAGCATCAGATGGTCTTGTGCCTAATCTCTCTAAGGCAGTCATCACGAGGTTGCTTACATATTTAGGCATCTCTTCATTAATTCTTCTTGCAGTCATTGTAAGCTCTAGGTGTATGCCTTGTTCTTTTGCTACACGTTCCATGAAGTAAGGATATATAGGCAAGCACGCTCCACCAACACCTGCTCCTGGTAGATGAAGATTACAATATGGTTGAGAATTAGTAGCCTTCCTTATCTCCGTAAAGTCTAAAGCAAGAGCATGAGCTAGTTTAGCCAATTCATTAGCTAATGCTATATTCACATCACGATATATTCCCTCTGCTAATTTCTCAAATTCTGCAGCTGTGGTACTACTCATAACAATAACACCCTTTTTCGATATAACACTATACAATGCTTTTACGACCTTAGTGCTTTTAGGCCCTATCCCGGATACTATCTTGGGATAGGCCTCCTCAATATCATAGAGGGCTCTACCTTCCGCTATTCTTTCAGGACTATATGCGAGGCCAAAGTCTCTTTCTACAATGAGCCCGCTACTGCCTTCCAGTATTGGCCTAGCCACTTTCTCAGTAGTTCCTGGAGGGACGGATGCCTCGATTATAATCATATCTCCTATCTTTAGTCCTGAACTTATCGTATTAAGCGCTTTCCTTAATGGTGTTAAATTGAACTCTATTGCTTCTAGGCCTCTCTTTAATGTTGTTGATACTGTAATTATCTTTATGTTGCTATTGCGCGATGCACTCACGCCATCGGTTGTTGCTATAAACAATCCTTTGCTCACATACTCCTTTATTACTTCAGGTACCCTTGGTTCATCTATAGGGCATTCTCCTCGATTCAACATTTTTACTTTGTCTTCATTAATATCCACACCTATAACCCTAGCTCCTGCTCTTAGCCATGCACATGCTAAGGGTATTCCTACTCTTCCTAAACCGTAGATCGAGACTACTATCTCGCCATTTTTAAGTCTTCTCTTAAGTTCTTCCTCGTCTAATTCAAGCAAGTTAATCTCACTGGCTACACGTGCCACTATGTGCACCCCTATGCACTAAGTATATTCCTCTACTAGCCTAAAAGTTATAAACTTACATCATGGTCATCGATATATTTATTTTTACGCTAAACATCCTAGTATATTAAGGTGATGGATATCTGTACAGATCAAAGCTCGTAGTTTATAATACTGCAACGAGACGCTTAGAGGAATTCATCCCTATATCAAAGAACGAAGTCAAAATGTATGTCTGTGGTCCTACAGTGTACGACGAAACACATGTAGGTCATGCTAGAACATATATTGCCTTTGATATTATAAGGAGATACTTGGAATATTTAGGCTATAATGTAATTTATGTGCTGAATATTACCGATATCGACGATAAAATAATAAATAGAGCTAATGAGGAGGGAGTGCCCTGGATTGATATTAGTAGTTACTATACTAAACGCTTTCTAGAGGATATGCGTGCTCTTTACATAAAGGAGGCATCCATCTATCCTAAAGTGACTGAGCATGTAGAAGATATAGTAGAGTTTATAAGAGTTCTTATGGAAAGAGGCTATGCTTATGAGGCGAATGGTTCAGTGTACTTTAGTGTCGATAAAATACCTGATTATGGATCCTTCTCAAAACAGCGAATAGAGGATCTCATAGCTGGCGCAAGAGTATCTATTGATCCGAATAAGAAAAATCCATTAGACTTTGCGCTATGGAAGGCATGGAAGCCAAAAGAGCCTTGGTGGAAATCACCATGGGGACCAGGGAGACCTGGTTGGCACATAGAATGCGTAGTCATGGCTACTAAGTATTTAGGTGAGCTATTCGATATACATGGAGGAGGTCAGGATCTGATATTTCCTCATCACGAGAACGAAGTAGCAATAGCTAGGGCTTATTTCGGAGACGATAAATTCGCAAGATATTGGTTGCATACAGGGCTCCTTACCATAAAGGGAGAAAAGATGTCTAAATCTTTACATAATATAATACCAGTAAAGGACGTTCTCAAGAAGTATAGCGCAGAGGCCTTTCGCCTCTATATAGCCTCAGCTCATTATCGTAAACAACTCGACTTTTCACTTGATGCAATAGCACAATATGAGAGAGTTCTTGATACTTTATATACTGCACACGATTACTTAGTATCCCTGATAAAGGAGAGCATATCAAGTCTTGATGAGTTAATGGAAAAGGAGAGCATATCCGCTGGGGATAATGATATAGTAGTAAAAGTCAATAAACTTAAAGATGAGTTCATTAGCTATATGAATAACGACTTTTCAACACCCAAAGCACTATCAACATTATTACAATTCGCTAAGTACATAATCTCCCTGGCATCAGAACATGAGGACATCTCTCGAGACACCTTAATTATATTATATACAGAATATATCAAAATGGCTAGAGTTTTCGGCGTCTTGAACGAAAGGAAGCCTCCTTATGATCTAGAGAAATTAGTCAATGAGTTACTCTCTTTAATACTGGAGATAAGGAATTACTTTAGGAGACAGAAAGCATGGGATATAGCTGATAACATAAGAGAAAGGTTAAACAAATTGGGCATACTAATAAACGATACAAAATATAGGACGCTTTGGAGGTGGTCTAGAAGTTGATGGTAGTTTTTAAAGGTCCGTCTCTTGATGTATATCTCTTACCAGGATCTATGACAATAGAATTCAAACAAAGAACTATCGTTACAGGAAATCCTTCCTTTATGGCACAGGCCTTTGTAGTAATAGAGTACGATGATATTCAAGACGTAGATCTAAAAGATAATCAAGTCATTATAACGCTCAATGATGGAAGTAAATTTAAAGTAGAAGTTGATGATTCTAAAAATTTATATGAGATTATTAAAAAGATAATCCAGAGCATTAAGAAGTAACTAAGATGGTTTTGGACCTGCTTCTGAGATATCCACTAGGGTTATTGCTTGCACTGGACAACTCTGTACGCATGATTCACATTCCGTACACGCCTCCGGGTGTACTACCCATGATTTCCCATCCTTTATTTCATATACATTTGGAGAGGCAGGACACACGCTGTAACAAACAGCACAGCCTATACACTTCTCATGATCGACTTTTGGTGCTCTCTTTGCCATACTTGACACCGAGTATTAATTTTTACAATAGAAAATATTTAAACCTAAAGTTCTCTCATCTTAGGTCTTCTTAGTTCCAACTATACGCATTACTTCCTCAAGCCTTCTTATGATAAATTCCTCGCCAACTACTTCAAATATTAGCTTAGATAGTGGAGGGCCATATGGCTTCCCTGAAAACACATAATATAGTGCTTGATATATCTCCTTGCTCTTCTTTTTATCACCATATATCTCCTCTGCTATATCCCATATAACTTTTCTGAAACTATCTTTGTCTATACTTCCCTCCTTAAATCTGTTCAAGAGCATTTGTAATGCAATGATCTGTTTTTCAGAGAGAACTTTAATTTCTTCGGGGATCTCTGGCAAAATGAACTTATATTCCGGAGCATAATCAGAAACCCAATTTTTAGCCATCTTTAATCTTCGCTTAGCGTCCTTAATCTCTTCTTTTGAGGCAGTTATAGGTAGCTTCCCTATTTTAATCAGCAATTTAAGTCCATCCTCTAAATCCTTAGCTCTTTGAGCTATTATAGCTGCCGTAAGATATGGCACTCTAACTGGCTTCTTCTTAGGAATATTTTTAATTAATGAAAGCTTATAGGTCATCTCTATTCTTTCCCTCATTTTA
>JAGGUS010000200.1 GCA_021158375.1 Thermoprotei archaeon | reverse complement strand
TTACCGCAAGAATTTGCTTTTTATTACTCTTCTACTCCAGAATCAAATACTACATAATCTCAGTAACTAAAAATAACTAAAATTTCCGTTAATAATCAAGAACTAAACGATTTACTGATTTGTGTGGCGGGCCCGCGGGGATTTGAACCCCGGACCACCGGCTTAGAAGGCCCGATATTTATAAACCTCCGTTTCAGCAACTGATGAGAAACTGAAACATTGCTTCATCAAGTATTTTCTGTACTGATTATCACAAATGCAATCTGAAATACTCGGTAAGCATAGTATTTTTCAGGGATGGATCGTGGTGCTTGACGTTGTAGGAGTTCTTGCGAGCTTGGCTATAGCTCTAACAAGCGTTGCCTTCTCTCACTACATTGCCCAGAAAATAAAGTTCAAATCCAACCTCAGAGGATTGGTAACTGAGCTGAAGTACAATCTTGAGGTGCTGGAAGATATCAGAGTGTTTCTCATGCAAGACGAAGAAGCGGAAAGGGAAGAAGGTAAGCAGGCGGTGGTAACGTTTCCGAGACCGTGCAGGTTCGCTTTTGATTACTTCGTCGTCGAGGGACACTTGCTGAAGGTACCCGAGAAGGTCAGGAAGGAGCTACTGGACATATACAGGAGCTTTGACATAATAAATTGGCTTATAGACCACTACCTCGAAACGAAGTATGGAATACTGTATGTAACAGACCGCGCTGTGAAGATGAGAAGGGCAATAAGAGCAACACTCACCGGTCAGGTAATCGTAACGGAGCGTATGGTAAAGAACTTCTTGAAAGCTATATAAATAAGGTATCTTAAAGAGTGAGCGGGGCGCATGACTGAAGAGATAAGGATAATTCCCAAAGTGATAGTCATCCCGAAGCGGGAAGTCGTCAGACACGGGAACAGGTTTATTGTTTACCTCCCGTCAGATTACAACGAGATCTGGGAGGAGCTGAAAAAGCAGAAGAAGAAAGTCAGGGTATACGTAGAGGTCATCTCATAGCCCCTGCTGGACCGAACTCAGTACCCAGAGGCTCCTCATTTGAGAGACTGAAGTCGCATAGTGTGAATGTTCTGTCATTAAGGAAGGTTTATACCGCAAAATTTAAATGCTTTTTTGTGGTAGGTATAGTCGGTGAAAGCGGTAAAGGAGGTGGAAGAGGTGAACGTAAGATATAGGTCTACTAAGCTACCAAGTTATGTATTTGATGAGGCGGAATTGGCGAGGGCCAAGCTAATAACAGGAGGTATTAAACGGCTTCCCAAGGAAGTTCTAGCTCCTGAAAAATGTCCTATTTGTGGAAATAAAATGAGGGGCTTCGAGGTAAGAACGCGGGTAAGCTACTATGTATGCGATAACTGTGGCTACAAACAGCCTGGCATTAACGTAGACGTAAAGGGAACTGATATAGCATCTTTAGCAACAGGATTAGGACTTGGAGTACTGTTAGGCCTAGGTCTTGCTGCACTAATTTACTTAGTTACACGTGGCTCTGGGGAGAAGCGGGGGAGCAATGATTAGAGTATATTAATGATAATAGAGATTGAGAATATGACCGAGAAGTGGTTAGAAGTACACATTCTTTTCCCCCAGCATCAAGCGAGCTCCAGAACAATAAAGACAGTTCTTCTAGGGGTTGTAAAGCACTGTGTGCATGAATTGAGGCGGAAAGAACTCATAAAGACATACCACTACTTCTTCGAGCGTAGGGTAGATGAGAAGCCGGGCGTCGAGGTGCTGTTCAGAGTAGAGGCAGGGGAGAACGTGAGTCTTGATGAAATAAAAGACTTGATCACGCAACGTATTGAGGAATTCAGGGATTTGATTGACGATTATATTGTAAGTGAAAGCTACGAAGGTGAGGCAGAGGGATACGGTAAAGACGGGTGGCTGTTAGCGAAGAAGTTCTTCGAAATCGGAAGCGATATCGCTCTAGCAATGTACTCAGAGGATCTGGAGAAAGGAGAAAAATTCATTCCTGACAAGCTTATTCACTGTTTCCTGAACCAGCTAGCGATTGATGAGGAGAGATTTTACGCTCGACGGCTAGTAGAGAGGTGTGCTACAATGTTGCGTGCGGGAAGCGTGACACAAGAAGTAGCGGAAAGGGCGAGGAAAAAGCTGGAAGAAGCTATAAGAGAAATGGAGGGTAGGCCTCTCAGACTTCTATAACATAAGGCAACCAACAAAGCCCACAACCTCAAATTTAATTTAGCTTCGATAAATTACAGCTTGTTTCACTAAGAACTAAAAATCTAATTACTGACATGTACACTATTCACAACGATTATAATATCTTAGGTGTAGCACCATGTTAGAGCCTATTTTGGAATTTATTCGAACTTTCTTTAATGGGTTCCTCGGCGGTATTGTTGGCGGTATAATTTTATTGTTGGTAGAAGAGCGTTACTTCAGAAGAGTGGTTTTGGAAGCCGTAGACCTCGATTTTCTTAGGTTTGAGAAAAGCCTTAGGGTGCTCCTGAAGGTTCGGAACAAGGGGAGAATCCTTGCAAAAGATGCTATGGTGTACCTCACCATAAAAACTGATGCTAATGTTCTCGTTAAATTAATTCCAGAGGATAAATCGATAAAGTCCTGTAATGGGAACTTCTGGAATTACTTAGCTCCGCGAGGAACGGAGGTAGTGACTGAAGCTCTGCCTTGGACTCTTCCTAGGGATTCTGTTAGAGGTATTAACGAGAAACCACTCAAGCACCTTGCATACATTCCGAAGAACGGGTATAACAAGATCGCGTTGATGGATGTATATAAGGTAACATATAATAGCATGGAGTGGTACGTCCTACGCATACACGCAGAGTACGGAACAGAGGACTTCCCAAGAACAATCATTGCAATACCAACTACTAATCCACCCATAGACAGGATCGAGTTCAAAGTTCTCCTAACATGTGCTAACGTCAGAAAGGAAGCCTCAGAACAAATGGAAATGTTTCTCCGCAACGGCAACCTCATCATTCACTTCAAGGGTAGAGATCACAATATGTCCCAACAGCTGAAGAATCTAAAGGAGGAAGATGACTGTGCGAAAAAAGTTGTGGAAATAGTTTATAAGCAAATCAGTTCAAGCTAAATTATTCCATAGTGTTTCAGCTATTGAAGTATTCCTTTAATGCAATATTATGTATTGTAGCAAGAGAGATGCTATCAAGGTCGATATGATGCTTAGAACAATATTCTTTGCAAAATTATAGAAACATTCTTTAAGCTTAGAAACCGCTCTCCTTATCCTCTTTAAAGGCTTCTGTTTCACGAATCGAAAATCGTTATCTTCTGAAAATTCTTCTAGACTTTCAAGAATTTTTCTCTTAACGTATCTTTTGTTTGTATCTTTTTTATAGACAAACATTACAAGTTCACACCTCTGCTAAATCTCTATATTTATAGTATATGTTTAAAATTTAAACAATAAAAGTTACAACAAGAATACATACTATTTTCTTGCTTATTCGCATCTTTAAGGTGCTTAAACAGCATCTTTTTCCTCAAACAATCCATTGGTATATTTGCTCAAGCTGTTTGCTTGCTTAGTGTGATTTCAACCCATTCTGCTAATCTTTTAACTCTTTCTAGGTTCTTCATCAGCAAGTTTATGATTTGAGGTAGGTTCTCTACTACATCCCTAGGGATCTCTCCCTCCGGGTACCTCGTTGCCTCAAAGAACTGGCACAGGTATGTATGCAACATTAGGTACGGTGCAACAGCAAGACTGTCCGAGAACGATGTGTAAAGGTAACATACATCCTTAACTGCCTCCTCAGCTAGTTCATCACTCCTGTACTTCTCCAGCTCCTTCCGAGCAACATTTAAGATGATCTCCCTCACCCTATCCTCGCGCTCCTCAATACTGCACAGGATCCGGACTATACAGGAAGCATCGAACTCTCTACAGCTTGGTATCGGCAACACCTGAACCAAGCTAACTGCTTCGCCGACAAGCTTCTCAGCTTCTTTGAATGGCTTTCTATATCCCTCTATAGACATTTTCTTGGGTATGTCGCTCAGCCCCCTCAAGATCTCGTTCATGGGGGGAAGCAGAGGAGCTTTTGAAAGTATGTCGAAGAGTAGCATAACCCTTTCAATATGCCTCTCCTTACAGATATGCTGGTAACTCTTAGGATCCGAAAGCCTAGTAACTTCCTTATGTAATCTCTCAAGCTCTCTCCTATCTTCATCGCTTACAACAAACTTCATATAGTAGCTTATGACATTAGCAAACTTTGGAGCAAGATCCTTAGCGCGAAGGACGTCTACGATAAACACCTTAAGGATCTTCTCAGAGGCCTGCTCAACCCAGAATAAAGCATGCCTGTGAAACCCTGATTTGAAGAGCAGCTCAGCCACCTTGAGATCCTCTTCGGCGTACCTAAGCCAAGCCTCAGCGCTTCCCAGCATTAATACACCCCTATCTACTGTATCTCGCTGTTCTATTATTGAACTGCTACCTCGTGAAGTAGAGCAAGGCACTAAAAACAGCGCTGATAATTGCCCTCAAAGCGCCGAGAATCATTAAGACGTCATATACCGACATGCATCTCAGAACCCTCCTATCCCTCTTCACAACGCCAACAAGTTCTAGAGCACATATCTCGAGGATTTCTTCGCTTATTCTTATTCGTAGGGATAACCTTTACTTCCCGGAGTAAGGGTTACATGTCGCTTGATGGCGATGTAGTGAATTCGGATAGCCTTGTGAACGTTGTTTCACGTGTACGTATACCGCGTGTTGAAGGAATAGAGCCTACACCTTTTAAAGACCATCAACTGTTAACTCCGAAGTATGATTGGGGTGTAGTCTTAGGAATACGTGAGGATCACTATGAGGAAATATTTCGTAAAGTGATGGCTTCGCTAAGACTACTAGGAGAGCTCGGGCTCTGAGCCCGCAAAAGCAGGGGAGGTGAAGATTCAAAATAATACAATCCGGTAGCGTAGAGAATTACGGCGTAAAGATAATAGCATCTGAAATGGGCAAACTCGTATCACGCTATATAAATCAGGAAAAAGATATAAGGATATAATATGGAGGTAACAGGTTCAAAGAATTCCATGTAGTGACAGAAGGTTCTGGGCAGAAATAAACGATAGCAGCTTACTCGAATACTTTAAAAATAATCTTTCACACAATACGCCTCTCTATTATCGTCCATTAATGGCGATTCTCTAGACAAATATCAATTAAAGTCGATCATAAGTTCTAGTTAAAATCATAATCTAAATGAAAGCATAATTCAATTTAACTACAATATCACAAGTTGTCTTTTGTGATAATAATATTAATTTTAAATCTGAGGTCTATATTCATAGTAGATAGTGATCGAAGCGGGGTCTATAATGCAGGCATCCAGCGTAATATTTAGCGTTCAAAACGAGTGGCTGAATAACGTTAAAAGCATAGCGGGACAGAGCACAAAACGTGCACTTCATATCTTCTCACAGCTTATGTTTATAGAGCTGGGACAGTTCATACTAGAGTTCTTGCAAAATGCTGAAGATGCTAGGATGGAGCTCGGCAAGAAAGGAGGGTTCTTCAGGATAAAACTTTATAACGATAAGATCGTTATTGAACATAATGGTAAACCCTTT
>JAGGUS010000138.1 GCA_021158375.1 Thermoprotei archaeon | reverse complement strand
GAACTATATGGATCTAGTATCAGAAGATACTACAAGACGCCTAGAAGAGCTTATGGAGAGTATAGAGAAGGGAGCGGAAGATTATCAAAAAGTTATAGAGCGTCTGTACGTAGATATGCAGAAGATAGTATATGTATAAGAGGAACAGTAATCACCTTTATAATATCGTAAGCCGTAATATAGTATTAGGGGAGTTAATGAGCGAACGATTTATAGATGATATAAGACGTGATATTGAGAGAGAACTCTCAAGGCTTCTTAGAGATGTTGAAAATCTAGTGGTTAGCGTATCAAGAAAAACACCAGTGAGAGCGATTAAAGGATTAGTATTTCCTGACGTTGATATTTATGAAACTGAAGACAAGATAATAGTAGTTGCTAACTTACCAGGAGTACCTAAGGATAAAGTAAGCGTTCATGCTACAGAGAATGCAGTCGAGATAAGCGGTGAGGTACCCGAGCCCCTAAAAGGTGCTAGGCTTGTAAGTAGGGAGCGGATTGTAGGAGACTTCGTTAGGCTAATACGACTACCGGAGAAGGTAAAGCCAGAAGGGGCCAAGGCTAAGATTGAGAATGGACTATTAATTCTTGAACTACCAAGAGCTGAAGCTGAGAAGCGCATTAAGATAAATATTGAATGAGCTCAGCTGAGAGGAGGTGCCGTCATCAAAATCCGCCAGTATGCCCTATCGTCATCGCTCCATTAATAAACTCATTTCTTAAGAATTAATTTTTGCCCTTAATAACTACATTTCCTTTAAAATATTGTCAATAATGTCCTTCCTAGAACGTAACTTTTTATACGTATCTTTGAGGGCCTCAGGTATGACCTTAGTATCGCCTATTACTGGCATGAAGTTAGTATCACCATTCCACCTAGGAACTATATGCATATGTACATGTTCTTCAATGCCAGCACCAGCTACGCGTCCTATGTTAAAGCCTAAATTAAATCCATCAGGTTTCATCACATCCCTTAGTACTAAAAGGCAGGCCTTGGCTAGTAACATCATCTCCTTAAGTTCGTCGCTATTTAATTGTTCTATACTCGGAACATGTCTATAAGGAGCGATGAGGAGATGGCCGTTATTATATGGATATAGGTTCAACATAACGAAGTTATATTTAGCTCTGTATAGTATGAGATTCTCTTCATCCTTAGACTCTTTAGATTTAATACAGAAAATACAACCCTTTGGCTTCTCTTGAAGTATATATTTTATTCGCCATGGTGCCCACAAGATCTTCATACCGCTAAGATTAAGTCTTAAGCTTCTTTAATACTTTGCTCCTAAGTGACCATAATGTATTAATGGCTATATCATTACTATATAACTACTGAGCATACTATGATAAAGAAATTCGACATATTAGTGAAGACGCCTAAAGGTCTTGAAAATATTGCCGCATCTAGGATAGAGGAATTAGGCGATTTCAAGGCAATTCCAAGACCTTATGGCCTCTTAGGCCTAGTTCTTGTAGTGTGTCCTAAGGGGTTACCTAAAGAGGAAGCTACAAGACTTATAATGCGTGAAGTGCTTGAAGCTGAAAAAGTACTTCCTATTTATGCCATAACAAAGGCAGATCTAGAATCTATTACGAAAGCATGTTCCGAGCTAGCAAAAGACAAAATTTCGAGTAACGAAACATTTGCAGTACGCACTACTAGAAGAGGGAAACACTCGTTTTCAAGCATCGACGTAAACATAAAGGTAGGTAAAATAGTGGAAGATGTTACTAGGGCTACTGTAGACTTAGAAGTTCCTGATAAAATAGTTTGGGTTGAAATATTAGGGGATATAGCTGCCATATCAATAACGGATAGGACTTTAGATATGAAGAAATTATGGCCTGGCAAACCGTATGCATTGCCTATGTTTAGGAAGATTTCAGTAATTCAGATGCCATATCTAGGAAGTCCGGAAGTCTCTCGAGAAATAGGAAGACGTATAGGTCGTTCAGTTCAGACTTTTGAGGTAAAGGAGCTCGTAATAGGACTTAATAAGACGATAGATGCTCATGTTTTAAGGGCCTTCATAGAAGGCGTAGAGGAGGGCATAGAATCACGTTACGAAATACAGAAGAGGAGCTATGGACGTGATGTCCATAAGGTTCCAGTTTACGTCGATAACCTTTATCAAATTGTAAGAGATAGGCGAAAGGAGCCAATAATAGCGACATCTACAAAGGGAGTTCCTCTAACTCAAGTTAAGGAGAGTTTAGCTTCATTATTTACAAGCTCAAAAAGGATTAACATACTCATTGGTGCAAGAGAAGGTCTGCCTACGGGAATACTACGTAATGCAACGTTAGTAATAGATCTAGCACCAGGCATAACGCTACCTACAGATCATGCGGCTACATCAGCACTTATTGGAATAATTACAGTGCTTGAGGAGAGCGGAATTTTACCGAAGGTTAAACGTAAAAAAGAGAAAAGGACTCACGAAAGCCATGCATCATCATGAACTCAGACGAAACCTCCCCGCTCATCGTCCATAAATATTCAATAGCTCAGAAAGACATTAATTTTACGTATAAACATATTCCATTTAGCTCGAGAATATGAAGCATTCTCAAGTCCTTACAATTCTCACAAAACATCCTTGGCTCATTTATGGCATAGACATAGTTAAGGGTCTTTCAAACAAAGGCTTCCCAAAGGAAGATTTTATAAATCTAGCAAAGATTCCAAAAAAGCTCGCTAAGACACTACTATACTACTTAACTAGATACGATCTCCTGAAACGCATTTTAATAAACGATAAGGACTTCTACATACCTACGGATAATTGTTTGAGAGCATTTAAGATGGTGAAACGCACAGCCCTATACAAGGATAAGATTTACTTGTACGAGCTAAAGAACATGTACGTACTCATAGTCCTCAAGAGAAGACGAATAAATACCTACACGGTCTCTAAGGAAATGATCCATAAAGTTAAAGAAGTACTGAAGAGAGAACGTGAACTTAGTATAGATGAAATGGCCGCTGTTCTCAATATGAGGAAGGATGTAGTAATTAAGATCTTAAGGATATTAGAAGTGTTGGGCTCAGTTCGTTACAAGATGACAAAAGATAATGTTAAGAAATACAGTATAATGAAGACATAGAATTATCTTCGTATTATTAGGATAATCTTAGGGTTTTATCTACGTTGCGTGGTAGTTTTGCTAATTTTATATAGTGCCTACAAAGGAATACGGGCTAAATCTCATGAACCATAAATGGAAGATAACGTTGAGTTCATATCTTGTAATGCTTATCCTATTAGTGATAATGAGTACTGCCGTATCAATTCATTCTAGTGCATCTAACAGAAATGCATACATAATATGGATGCCATCATATGTAGAGTATCGATTTGTAGCACCAGAGCTCTACGACGATGTAGTTAATTTACTTACTGAAAACGATTATCATATTTATGTACTTCATAATCCAGACGAACTTTATTCATATTTAATGAACGGCGTAAAAAAGGAGGATATCTTAATAAATCTACATGGCTCCGTCTTTCCGTTACCTAGTGCACTTCAAGGAAAAGACGG
>JAGGUS010000036.1 GCA_021158375.1 Thermoprotei archaeon | reverse complement strand
GAGGTAATTCTGTTACATCGTCACTATTAAAGAAGATCCTACCCTCGTCAGGGAATTCAAAACCAGCTATAAGCCTTAAGAGAGTAGTTTTACCACAACCACTAGGACCCACTAAAACCACAAACTCACCATGTCTTACCTCTAAGTTAACTTTATCAACAGCAATGACTTCACCAAATTTCTTCGTTAAGTTGTAAAGCTTAACATTAACCATCTATTATACACCTACTAATGTAACTCTTTGTTTAAGAACATAATTTGATATGCTTATAGCCATAATCTGAAGTACCATTAGCAGAACGCCTAAGGCAGCAGCTATACTAACAGAACCGACTGCGGCTGTAGCGTATATTGCTTGACTCATCTTAAAGGTTATAGGGCCTTGTGTAGGATTTAGAGCGCTTAGCGTAATGCTAGTGCTTACTTCGCTCATGGAATAGACAAATGAAAGAAGAGAACCCCCCAATATGTTGTTCTTGATAAGGGGTAGCACTATTTTGAAAAAAGTAGTAGCTCGCCTCGCTCCTAAGCTATAAGAGACCTCTTCTAAGCTTATATGAACTTGCTGTAATCCCGCGAAAACGGCCCTTGAAGTAAACGGGAGCCTTCTTATAGTATATGTGAATATTAGGAGGAGACCTGGATTATTAAATGGGCTTAAGAGTGTTCCAGAGAAATACGTTGCAAAGAATAAAAGATAACCTACAGCAATTATTATGCCAGGAATTGCTATTGGTATAGTTACAAAAAGGTCTATTAGATCCTTACCAGGGATTCTACTTCTAGCAACTAGATATGATGCACTAGTCCCAACTAACATTATAAGGAGGATAGCAGTTCCTGAATATAGAAGGCTATTAAGTATGGCCTTAAATATATTTGGATCGGTTACTAGCGATAGCATGTACTCTGAAGTCAGCCTAGATGGTAATGGCGGCCTCATCTGTAAAGCCCAATCCGTTAATGCTAAGACGGTAGTTCCTATCTGGGGGAAAGATGCAGTAAGTACCAGGAGTAAAAGAAAGATATAAATGGAAATTAGCCCTAACACTGATGGCTTCCTTACTCTAGAGTACGATGGCACACCTTTTATTAACATAGCGTAGGTTTTAAGCGATATGTACCGCTTTATCGCGATAAATCCAGTGGAAGCTATTAGAAGTAAGAAGACAGCTAATGCGTATGTAGCGGGATACACCTGTGAAATGCCACCAATAGCTCTGCGAAATTCATAATATATCATAAAGGATATTAGCTTCTGATGAAGACCATGTCCAAATGCTCCGCTCAATCCTATAGGTGCTCCCAAATCTTCAAGGCTGAAGATTAAGACTAGAACTAATCCCGCAGCCACTCCGGGTAAAGAAAGCGGCCAGGTTATGTACCGAAACAGCTTAAAGCCTCTTGCCCCAAGATTTTCAGCTTGCTCCTCTAAAGATGGATCTATGTTTACCATTGCAGCATAGACGTTAAGATATATTATGGGAAAGAAACTAAGCGTCTGTATCAGTATTACTGCAGGAAGGCCAGATATTTCTACCCTGTAAGGCAATATGCGTAATTTATCATGCAATATATAATTGAGGAGGCCAACTCTTCCTAAAACTTTACCTATTATGAAAGCACTTACAAAGGGGGTAGCTAACATGGGAATTAACAAAAGTAAGTTAAAAATATGTTTACCGAGGAAGCTATACCTGGCCATTATGAAAGCTGTAATCACGCCTAGTGATAAGGAGATTAGAGAGACAAAGAAAGCTACGAATATGGAGTTTAATAGATAGCCGAAATCAGGGCCCATCTTGCCAATATAGATTACTTTTTCAGGGATGAGGACTTTGGTACCATTTGGAAGTATTTCATAACGATATGTTGTCTCAATTTTTATTAGCGATCCCTTAGGGGGCAGGATTATCGCCTCAGGATCTGAAAAAAGATCGCGAAAATATCTTATAGATGGCCTACCGTTATAAACAAAGGCTTTTATGAGTAATGTCCCGACAGGAAGTACTAGGAATAATGTGAGTACGAAGAATACTAATGCTAATTGGCCAACAATGAAGAGGTCTATTTGATACCTTCTGAACGTTTTAATGTGTGGTATCTTCATCCTGTTAACCTCTTAAGTTCCTCTAATACGTTAGCGTAACGGGCTTTAGCTGCATCACGCCATATCTGAACTATCTTTGTTTTAAATTCTGAATCCTTAAGAAGCCTATTGTTTATGTTTTTAGCATATGTTGTAGTGAATGTACGCCATTGACCTTCAGGATCCTTGAATTTAAACGCTACCGGATCAGCAAGCTCGTCGATAAGCCTTAAGAACTCTTCTATAGTTATCTTATTCTGAAGTTTAGCAATAGCTATAGCACGCCATGCAGTTTGAAGCTCATTGTGTGCCTGAACTAAGGTAGCATGGAAGAACAATCTCATAGCCTCTTCATAAGAAAGGGCTAGGCTTTCATTGAAGTCGATAGTAGTGGCTTTAATAGTCATTTCGTAAGAAGCTTTTAGATCGGGCCTAGCATTTCCTTCAGGAGTATTGAAAACTTTTGAATTTATAGGCATTCTGTTTATGTTCTCATTAAGCCATAATTTCTGACCATCTACGCTTAATACCCAAGCTATAAATGCTTGAGCTGCATCTGGGTATTCACTAGTCCTTAGCAAGGCAATAGGATCTCCGTTCACTATAGAGCCATCCTTAGGTATCAGGTAAAGGCATATATCTGGTTTTTTCAATTGAGCAGTATATCCATAGAAGTCTATAGTAGTACCAACTCCAACATCACCACGCATGACCGCATCTCTGACTAAACCAGATTCACTATAGATTACTGCATTAGCAGCAATTAGTGTAAGAACCTTCCAACCGTTCCTCCAACCATATATCTGAAGTATTATCTCGAACATTCTAGTGT
>JAGGUS010000238.1 GCA_021158375.1 Thermoprotei archaeon | reverse complement strand
TAGTAGTACTCCTTTTGGTGGTTCTATTCCTAATCTCCTAAATAGTTCTGGATGCTTTAAGGGTAGTTCGACCATCTCCCTAATCCTCTGCTTAGCCTCCTCAAGATCACCAATATCCTCCCAAGTTACACGAGGAATTTCTGCCTCTGCTTTGACAGGCTCCTCTTTAACTATTAGATCGGTATCTTCACGCACATAAACTAGTGGTGAGGGAGAAGTAGATACAACCACAAAGCGCCAATTTGAACCGAAGAAGGGAAATTCTACAACATCACCTCTAGCTACAGGTTTATATAACAAGTTTGATTTGAAATGATCTCTGTAAGCGCTCCAGTTTATTCTTAATGTAGGCGCCATGGGTATTAATCCCATGAATCCCTCACCACCTTGTGTACCAGTCCCTTCTGCCATCGGCGCTAGTACTATACGTGTTGCTGGTTTTACATCAGCAGGGCGAACCTTAACGTAGTTACCTAATCCGACCCCTGCATTATATCTCATTAAACCATCCATCCTTATGATTTCGCGCCCCTCATCTTCAGGATGAGCTGGCCACACTATAGCTACGGTCAAGCGCTTTCCCTCTACTTCAACGAAATCACCGCTTGAAACTCTCAATTCACGCATTGCTCTACTATCAACTCTAACTATACGCCTACCAGCATCGCCTGGTCTTGCTTCAGCAACCCTTAATTCGATCTCTGGCCTTTTATCTCGACTCATGATCTCAATTCCACTTTAGATAAACTATTGGTAAATTATAATTTTAGCCCTATGATCATTTCATAACTACATCTTAAGGATATACATTATTAGACAGAGCTACGCTAAAAATTATAGTGTAAATAGGTTGAAGATATATCACTTATAGTTTAAAGAGGAGTGAAGAGTTTATATACTTAGGTAGCTGACAAAAGGAAAGAAGGAGAGGAGAGATTATGGAAGAAGAGGAGTGGGAGGAAGAAGAGGAAGAAGAATTCTGGGAAGAAGGAGAAGAGGAAGAGGAAGAGGAGTTTGAAGAATGGGAGGAAGAAGAGGAAGAATGGGAAGAGGAATGGTAATCTCAACGCTTCTTAATGACTTTACCATCCCGCGTTATTTCCCCTTTAAGGATCCTTGTAGTAGTAATGGGCTTACCATCTTCCGCAAGAACCATCTTTACCATAATGATGGATATAGGCGGTAATCCCTTCTTCTCCCTAATTCGGTAGATATCAAAAGCTCTATGTAAAGTCTCTTCGCTAACTACTATCGCTTCTATCTCAGGATCCTCTATGGAGGGGCCATAAGGATTATTAAGTTTAACTATTGTTGCACGATGAACTGCTCCCCTCTCCTTAAGATATTCAAGAATATTGCCTACTCGTACATCATAGCTCCGTATTCTATGCTTCTTATTGAGCTTTTTAACAAACTCATCGCTAGTAACACCTATGATTACCTTGTCAGCTACATAAAAAGCAACATCTAACAATTTCTTATGACCTTTGTGAAGGAGCTCAAATGTCCCTCCAAGACAAGCTTTATTGTAAAGCTTCAAAGCGAATACCTCCACTCTATTGTTAATCTATACTTGATCTTTATTCTTAACTATTAAGTGCTTTTTAAGGGATAAGGGCTTTCTTGAAGGCGCTAAATGCAAAATAAATGATTCCGATATTAGGAGTGCTTAGATTATAACTACTGGTAGTAACATTGTTTCAATAATGCTGATAAGAAGAGAAATAGTAAGAAGTGTATTAGTATGGGGTAAAGATCGTGACGAGCAGAGGATCATCGCTATTATTCGCTTCAATGATCATGCTTATACTAACGTTCTTAGCGAGAGATATAGCGCTTAATACTGTAGGATATCGCTATGAACTATTAGTGACTATTGAGAATCTATCATCAAAGACTCAATTATTACCAAGAGAGGCAAAGATGATATTACCGCCCGATATTCCAGGATGGCAAAGAGTTGCTACTATTAATGTAGAAGTAAATGGAACTCCTACTGATTATGTAATCTCGTATGATTACGATAGGAACGTATTAATAAGTCCAATAACACCATCTAAGATCTTACCACATTCGCAAGTATCAATAAAGTATGAAGTGGTAATTAAGGTCGCTAGGAACAGTTTCTTCATTAGGAAGAAACCAATGCATATTGATGAAATAGATTATATAAAGGATCCTAAGCGCGAATTAATTAGACCATTAGGTGAATGGGATTGGAGCAAGAATAATGATCATAAGTGGAAGCGTCTTAAAGATCTAGCCATGGCCCTTAAGGGAAGTAATGACTTGGAAACAGTATTTAATGTCGCTGAATGGGTCGTAAATAACATAAAATATGTTGAAACTGAAACAGTCCTCCCACCACATACTGTTTACGAGAAGAGGATAGGTGATTGTGCCGATCAGTCAACGTTTATTGTGACTTTGCTCAGAATGCTTGGCATTCCATCCTTGATCGCTCTCGGGTTGGTTTATAGTCCCTTAGCTGATTATAGTGTTCACGAATATCATCTTGGTCTTATTAGAAAGGGGTTTAATTTACATGCATTTGTCCTCGCTTATGTTAATAACATAGGATGGATACCCATAGACACCACTGCGTATATAGGTAAGGATAATCATGCATTTACGAAAGGAGCTCTTATAGTATCGACAGACAGGGTCATCATTGGAGGATTTATAATAGGTTCAAATCCGAACGAGTATGAAACGTTTAAAGCATATAATTCTCTCAAATTAAATGTCAAAATAAGTATCAAGAGAGAGCTCGACTTCTCTTTATTTCTAGTTATTGGAGAAGCGTTATTTGTAATAGTCTTATTGCTCAAAAGAATCTTCGCTTAAGAGCCTCCTTTTCTAGCTCCGCTATTTTGAGGAAGAAGTTATTGTCTATAGGTTTATTTGAATATTCCTCTAATAGATTCACTAGATCTTTTGGTCTTACCCCCTTTGCTGCTAAGGCTATGATAGCCTTTTTACCGTATTTCGCAACGAGATCCGCGTTCTCAACTATACGTTTGAGTAGAGCTCGATCGGATTTACTGCGTGCTCTTCCTTTCAGTTTAACTAATCTCTCAATATCTTTTAAGTCTACGTCAAGAAAGGCAAGTTTCTTCGAACCACATAATGGACATGATGGCTTATCGGATAAATCCTTTACCTTAACGATGTCATACCAATCCCAATTCTCAGTACATACCAAGAACCTAGACTCATTAAGTAATCTAGCTCTCGTACTCTCTATTATTATACGTTTCATCCTATCTGCGGGAATTAATTCGGTTTTTCTTGCTATTTTCTCAAGTGCCAATTTTGTAATAGGAGATGGAATTTTTGTATCCATATTCGCTATGGCTATCTTCCCCGCTTTTAATTCGGTAAAGAACCATCTAACGGGTTTTACATCTACATCTTTTAGAAGGAATTCCTTTAGTGCTTCCTCAAAAATAGGTGTGCCTTTAAACATTTCAACAAGTTTCCTCAGACTTATATCTGCGAAACTAATAGACTTTTTCAGGG
>JAGGUS010000070.1 GCA_021158375.1 Thermoprotei archaeon | reverse complement strand
GTTTTGAGGAAAGGTAGGAAGATAGGGACGCTCCCTGCATCCGAAGCAACACCAGAAATTCTAGTAAAAATGATGTTAGGTGAGGATAGAGCTTCAGGTATTAGAAACTTCGATATGGTTCTCTCGAAGTTGTCATTAGCTACACAGAGAAGAGAAGAAAAAACAATACTTGAGGTCGAGAACCTATACGTAATAGGAGATCGTGGTGAATTAGCTGTTAATGGTGTTAGCTTCAAAGTTAACAGCGGAGAAATATTTGGGATAGCAGGAGTTCCAGGTAATGGACAAAGAGAACTCGTTGAGGCTATAGTCGGTCTGAGAAAGGTTAAGCATGGTATGATAAAAATAAACGGCATTAATGTAACGAATAAGCGAGCTGATTTTATTTCAGATTTAGGAGTTGCATATATTCCTGAAGATAGGATACGCTATGGTCTCGTATTGGATCTAAGTGTAGCTGAGAATTTAATACTAAAAGACTATCGGAAGAGGCCATTTTCAGGAAGACTAATGTTAAATACGTCATACATACTAAAGTGGTGTGAAAGGCTAGTTAGACAATATGATATAAAAACACCTAACCTAGCTACTCCAGTACGTCATCTATCAGGAGGTAACCTTCAGCGAGTCATAGTAGCAAGAGAGCTTAGTCGATCTCCAAAGTTGATAGTAGCTTTTCATCCAACCTTTGGTTTAGACATAGCCGCTACTGAATATGTTCAAAAATTACTCATTCAAGAGAAGAAGCGAGGAGCTGCAATACTCCTAATATCCGAAGATCTTGATGAGATCATGCAATTAAGTGATAGAATTGCAGTAATGTTTGAGGGGAAATTCCTAGATATAATCCCTATAGAGAAAGCTGATGTAAGGCGAATAGGTCTATTGATGCTGGGGATTAAGAATGAATAAGATTAGAATAAAAATAGAACGTGTATATGAAGTACCTTTATGGCTTAAAATAACTGTACCATTGTTGTCTATATTGATCGCTTTAACAATAGCTGCTATTATCTTTCTACTACAAGGAGTAAATCCTATTCGCGCTTATTTCGAGATATTTCATGATTCTTTTCTCACTAAGCATGGATTAAAGTTTAGCATAGTTAAGCTTATCCCCCTTCTTCTATGTTCCTTAGGTCTATCTGTAGCCTTTAAAGCAAACGTTTGGAATATAGGTGCAGAAGGTCAACTTCTAATGGGTGCTGTAGCTTCTACGTGGATTGCTCTCTTTAAGCTTAAAGGGTATCCCTCCTATATAGTCATACCCATTATGTATCTCGCAGGATTTGCCTTTGGTGCTATATGGGCTCTCATTCCTGCATTACTTAAGGCCAGATTTGGAGCAAATGAGATAATAGTAACCTTAATGATGAACTACATAGCTATGAAAATTGTAGAGTTCTTGATATATGGGCCTTGGAGAGGATCAACTACCTGGAGATATCCGATAACAGATGAATTTCCTCAATCAGCTTGGTTACCCTTAATACCTGGCACATTAATACATTGGCCAACACTACTAATAGCATTGATTGCAGTTCCGTTGACTTACATACTTCTTGCAAAAACTAAAATTGGTTATGAAATTCGTGTATTTGGTCAAAATCCTGAGGTCGCGAGATATGCTGGAATCAGTAAGACAAAAATTTTGATAATAACAATGTTAGTAAGCGGTGGTCTTGCTGGAATCGCTGGTGTAGGCGAAGTAGGAGGCATACATCATAGGCTTCGATATCCTCAAACTATTTCTGCCGGTTATGGATATACTGCTATCATCACAACTTGGCTTGCAAGGCTAAATCCAGTAATATTATTACCAGTCACGTTCTTTTTCGGAGGGCTACTTGTAGGTGGCGATGTAATAAGGATAGATCTTCAACTTCCAGTAAGCGTAGTCTATCTATTCAATGGCCTAATACTAATCTCTTTAGTGTCTAGCGATCTTCTCTTAAGATATCGAATTAAGATAATCCGACGAGGTGAATAATAAAATGGTTAATATATGGGCCAAGCAACTAGCTCTTTTCATAAATATCTCCGTAAAAGCTGGTACCCCCTTATTATTAGCTGCCTTAGGCGAAATATATACTGAGAGATCTGGCGTCTTAAACTTGGGTTTAGAGGGCATAATGCTTTTAGGCGCAGTTACTGGTTTTATTGCTACATATTCTACAGGAAGTCCTGTAATAGGCATAATGATTTCGTTAATTGCAGGTGCAGTATTAGGTTTAGTTCACGCTTTTGTCTGTGTTTCTCTTAGAGCAAATCAGGTTGTCACAGGCCTAGCATTAGTCATGGTTGGAACTGGTTTAAGTAGTCTATTAGGCAGGAGATACGTAGGCGTCGCGCTAAGTAATCCATTAAGGCCAATAGAACTTCCCATTTTAAGTGATATTCCTGTAATAGGTAAAGGCTTCTTCTATCACGATCCTCTAGTCTATACTTCATATGTCTTAGTAGTTATATTATGGTTTATTCTGTTTAAGACGAAAATTGGTATTATGATAAGGGCTGTTGGGGAAGATCC
>JAGGUS010000097.1 GCA_021158375.1 Thermoprotei archaeon | reverse complement strand
TATGTAAAGCAGTTTATTCTTCGTTGGGATGAGAACAAGTGCGTGCACAGGACATGAAATAGTGCATTTACCACATAAAGTGCATTTCTCTTCGTTTATTATGGGCTTAAATCTGCTAATGCTCTTGATTTTCTTCATTTCAATATTAAAAAATGTGTAAGTGCATGGATTATCGACATCTATATCGACTAACATCGTCTTTCTTTCTTCTTTTGAAAGAAGCCATGCCAAGTTCGTAGCAACAAAAGTTTTACCAGTACCGCCTTTACCGCCAGTTACTGATATTACCTTCATGTAATTTCCTCCATTATTACTTTGAATATTTTTCTCAGCTCATTAGCTACTCGACTATTAGGTTCGAATTTAAGAAGAGGAGTCATAGAGGTATAGGACTTTACTACGCTTTCGTTATACTCTATCTTACCTATAATCTCAACATCAGCTTCATTTTCAATTTTTCTAGTAAAACCAGGATTTAGGTCATACTTATTAATAATAGCGAAAGTCTTAATTCCCAAAGATTTCGCAGTCTCAAAAAGCCTTAAGGCGCCTTTTAGAGATTGAGGTGTCGGTTCTATAACCTCTACAAGAAGATTGACACCTACGATACTAGAAATAACAGGACACCCAATACCAGGAGCTGAATCGATTATGTTTAAATCGGGATGTAGTTTCTGCGCTCTTTCCCTAAGCTCATATACTAGCCTTCCACTATTCTCGCTACCTAATTCGAGTTCACCAGTTATTACAGGAATTCCTTCAGCAGATATAGCAGAGATTATATCGCCGGTTTTTACCTCTTTAAAAGTTATCGCCCCTACAGGACACACTAAAGCGCATGTACCGAGTCCTTCACATAATTCAGGAATAACCTTAGGGCCTTCCTTGTCTTTGAATAAAGCATTAAATTTACATGCTTCTACACAACGCCAGCACTTTATACATTTATGGTAGTCTATCTGAGGGATTTGAGATCCGTAGAAATGAGAAAAAGATAATACCTTTTTTACACCTCCTAGTGCAAGAATAAGATCAGGAGCTTCTACATCTGCATCTACAGCTACGACTTTTAAGCCTTCTTCCTTGGATAGAAAATAAGCTAAATTTGACGCTATAAACGTCTTTCCAGTACCGCCCTTCCCGCTTGCAACAGCAATTTCCTTAGTCATACAGCGATCCCTATGTTCCTTAAGGCTACTGCTACAGGAGTACCTGGAGGAACTAGCTCAATACGTATGCCTCCTTGCTTTAATACCATGCTTAGATTCGGACCTACATGGGGACCTATTAATACTGCAACTCGAGATGATAAAAGCCATTGCCCTAATCCTACTCCAGCTCCTCTAGGAGCTTGTGCAAATGGATTTTGAATAGGCTTTACGCTAACAACTTTACCTTGAAAGACGTCGATTATAGTTATGAAAGGTGCGCGTGCAAATCTTGGGGCAACAACAGAAGCAAGACCCCTTCCATCCATAGTAGCTACAGCTATTCTCATATGGCCTGGTGGTGGAGGTGGTAGCGGCGGCATACTAGGCCCTGCGAAAGGCCCAGGTCCTTGACCAAAACCTCTACCTCCTCTTCCTCCTCTCCAACCATAACCCATTACAAATACCTCCAAGAGCTATAAGTTTTAAATATAAAAAGAGAATAAAAACTAAACTGTTATTTTATTGAGTTGCAGTAGGGCCAGTACTCGTTTTGAACATAGTTTCTACAAACTTTCTCCATGCGTCGATTGTAACTCTGAACATCTCAATATAGTACATCATGGATATCCAGTAGAACCATAGGTAAGTCCATGTGGACATCATGGCAAAGGGATCTAATGGTCCTATTATTGGATAGTAGTAGTAATAGTAGTAGGGATATGCCATGCAATGTTCACCTCCTTAGTAATAGAATGGCGGATAGTAGTATGAATATAGCCAGGGCGTTATGTACCATGTGTATGGTGTAAACCAATATGGATAGTAAGCACTATACCATGGGTAGTATGGTGGGAAGTAGTACGGATAGCGCCATGGATAGCCAAATAACCACCAGCACGCTCCTCTTCCAAATAACCAACCAGGCCTTAACCATGGTGGTAGATAGCTGAAGGGACCTCTACCTGGCCATGGACCTCGCCATCCACCTCTTCCTCCACCCCATCCCCAACCCATAACACTCACCAATATTTTTGTGCTATTGCACAGATATAAAGATTTCGCCTATTACTAAGAGATTATGAAAACGCTCTAAAAGAGATATAGCACAAAATTTATTTATGCGGAGAGTATAGATAACGATGGGTGTTTAGCTTGTACAGATGGTTTAGGCGATTTAGAAGATGGTGGTATTTCTTCCCACCTCCACCAATGTTCATGTATGGGCCTTCTACATCACAACAGGCACAACAACAGCCTACTCAACAACAGGTAGCACAACAACCTCAATATTCGGCTCAGCAACCGTATCCATATTATCCATATCCACCAATGCCGCCTATGCCGCCTTTCCCAACATCTCCCGAAGAAGAATTAGAGATGCTAGAAGACTACAAACGAGCACTTGAGGAGGAACTAAAGGATATACAGGAGGAACTAGAGAGCGTTAAGGCTAGGATAGAGGAGCTTAAAAGAATGATAGAGCAAGGAAAATAGGGAAACTCAAGGCTTATTTTTACTAAACTCTAATTAGATATGTATTCTTTTTAATTACCCAGGCTGACAATATGAGAGGGCCACCTTGGCGATGGCGATGGGGATCTAAAAGAGGGAGGCCACCAAAGGAGAGGATAATATGGAGCGAAATAGGTAGGGTTTCATTCGTGCCTTTTGATGAGAGAGGCTTACCTATTCCTAACGAACCAATTTATATAATGCCTGATGAATATGAAGCTTTAAGATTAGTATATCTGGAAGGTCTTACACAGGAAGAAGCTGCGAAGAGAATGGGAATTTCTAGAGGAACTTTATGGAGGGCATTAAATAGCGGTAGGAAGAAGATAGTACAGGCACTTGTTGAGAAGAGGCCTATAATAATTACGCGTGAATAGCGTTAACTTTAACTTAAGGTTATAATGTAAACATATATTGGCTATGAGGAGATGATGGGCCGCATCCGTGGAGTCTGATGACTGAGCCCGTACTCGCCGAGCCTTCTAAATCATTATTAATTCCGCATTGATAATCTTCGCTAAGTACATTATGAATCGTCTGTAGTCGCCAAGCGTTACATTAATAAAGGGATCCTCGAGTGTTTCGATTAGCTTAAGTGGTGATGAATCCATCTTCATGAATACATGAGGCCATACAGGAATATCTTCTTTAAGTAGATTTTTCATTACAGGAAATGTCTCTCCACTTGCTACAATTATCTTAAGGCCGTCTTCTTTTTGAACAATGCGTAAAATAGTACTTCTGGCTCGCTTAGTAGAGAAACTTAAAGTTACTCCCGGAGCTATCCAAGTATTCGGTTGTGGTGATAGTTCAACATCTCGAGGATCGATAGCCATAGATACTGGAGCTTTTCCACAGCTCAATATGCGAATCACCCTATCATGAAGCTCTATAGTAGATATAAAACCAGTAAATGTAGGCTTTCTTGAAATAGATCTTAAAAGGAGAGAGCCTATGAACAAGGATGGACTTCCTAGGCATTCCGTAATTATACCTTCTTCCTCTAACAATGATAACGCTAGACATGGAGTAGTACCTAAGAGGGGGCAGGGAGTTAATACAGCATTAAGATCCTCTTCATCTATGATCCTCCTTAGCGCTATATATAGGCGTATCTGATGATGTACATCCTTCATATCAGTCCTAACTTGAAGAAGTCGGGATTCTATATATGCTCGGAAGTACTTCTTCACCAGATCGTCGCTTATAGATTCCATTTTATTCCTCAAATTCTCTTTGCTTATATACTTGATTTTCATGTTAAGGCTTTTAAGAAGACCTATGTTCGAATAGCCCTCTATTACCCCTACATTAGAGGATAAGAGGTCTTTTAGCGCATCGGCAGTTCTTATAAAGGATGTAATCCCTATAATTGATCTCTCATCCTCAGGATCCGCCAGGAAAAGCACATGTCCTAGTCTATCTTTAAGAATAGATGAGAGTTGCATAGCACTGGGAACTGAAATAAGACTAGGCGATAATAATGCGACTAAAGCTGTAGGAACTCTTAACTTTAATAGCTTCTCCGCAATGTGCTGTAGGAACTTAACTAGACCGCATGTAAGAATTACAATACAGCTATACTCCTTATTAATGTTATCTATCTTATTAATGTCGTTAATAGTAGTTATTTCAATGAAAGTGGGCTTTATGTTACGCTTAGTGAAAGCTTCCGAGAGCTTGGCGTAGAATTTACGGACTCTTGGCAATAGATGACTTTCTGCTATTACCAGTACTGGTATTACAATCTCTCGTGCTGACATGTTTTCACTTAGAGCTGAAATAATTATCCTTTAAATGCCTTTAAATACTCTCTCCTTATGTGCTCCCTAGTTACATGAGTATAAATTTGAGTTGTGCTTAGGCTGGAATGACCTAATAGCTCTTGAATTGCACGGATATCAGCGCCAGCTTCTAATAGGTGTGTAGCAAATGTATGTCTAAGTACGTGAGGCGTTACCTTTTTAGTTAATTTAGCACGTTCACGTAATTCTTTGATTATGTGTTGTACTGTCCTGACGGAGAGATCGAAAATCGAACCTCTATTCTTTCCTGTCATTTCCTTATATTTTAAAAGCATCTTAAGAGTTGTCTCATCCACTAGTACTATCCTCCCTTTACCTCCCTTTCCAGATCTGACTATTATCTCCTTATTCTTAAAATCAATATCTTCCCAGTTTAAATTAACAAGTTCGCTTACACGAAGCCCTGTCGTATATAGGAGTCTTACTATAAGCTTATTACGGAAATTATCCGCTACCATAATTAATTTCTCTACTTCCTCCTCTGTTAGAAATTGAGGTAATCTCTTCCTGAGCTTAGGTCGCTCTATGTTATCTATGGGATTTTCATTCGTAAGTCCTATACGCTTTAGGAATTCATAGAACGTCTTTAAGCTACAGATCTTCCTATACAAAGTAGATGATTTGTAACTACGTTTTCTTTTGAGGTCTAAAAGAAAGAACAAAATAGTCTTCGAATTCGCTTCCCAAGGCATACTATTAGTAATTTTGACGAATAGACGAACGTCGTTTAGGTATTGTTTGATAGTACCTTGACTATATCCCCTAAACTCAAGGTAAGCCTTAAATTGCTCTAACACGTCGTTGAGTTCATCCATGTTCATCTGCTAGTATTAAAAGGCTGTGTCATATTAAGCGTTAACTATAGCTAAAATAAGATAATAGCACATATTGGAAATAGGTAACTAAGGTTAAGAAGTACTAGGGACTATTCGCTTATTTGAGTACTAAGGGTATTTTAGGAATTGTGGGGACTCAAAGCCTATATATGACAATATATCTGCTCATCTCGGATGCCATCAGGTTCAGCCGATGACGGTATAACCCCGTAAGACCGCCCAAGTGGTGGCGGTCAATGTAGTTACCGATGAACCATCGATAGAGATGAGGTGGCTAAGGGAGAAGCCCGTGCAAGATTCTATAGTTTCGGAAATACCCAAAAGATAAAGCACGGGCAACCACGATAAGTTAACGTATTAGTATTTAGATCATAATAGTAGAAGGTAGTAGTTGAGGTTTCATGAGAAGGGAGTTTGCAAGCCTTAATGAAGAACAGGAGATAACGAATACTAAGATGTTACTTCTAGTCATTATATGCACTATGGGAATCCTTACTCCTTTAGTCATCTATCTATTAATGAAGAAGTGGAACGCTCATTTAAAGAGAGATCGTGAAGCGAATGAGAGATTGATTATAGCTGTAAAGGAGGAATTAAGTAAGAGAAACGTACTGGCCACAAACTTTATACTCCAAATTAGGGCCCTTAATGAAGATATGCTAAAAGGTTCTTTACGAAGACCGGAATTGATGGTATTTATAGCGTTCGCCTTACTTAATTTACCTACATTATATCTGCTTTATATGCTAACACGAAATATATTCCTACACGAAAAATTGTTGAACGATTTTA
>JAGGUS010000151.1 GCA_021158375.1 Thermoprotei archaeon | reverse complement strand
ATGATAGCACAATCTCTAAGTTGCCTAAAGAGCCTTGGATCGGTAAGTACTATGCTTTTCAAATACCAGCGTATATGTATGCTATGAAGGCAATGGCTAAAAAGAAAACCTTAAAGATAACGTCATACGACATAATCAATGAGATCGAAATTACGTAATCGAATTTAAACCACGATGAATGATCTCTCATTAGCATCAGCTCTCTTATGCTACCCTCCTACTTCTTAATTTCATAATGATCTGTTGTATCATAAGGATGGCTCCTAAAGGAACTAAATAGACGATTAATGTCTTCACTTTAGAGTAAGGTACCATTAGTATGTACGTCTTAACCCTGTACGTTATCCATAATGCGCTCTCTCCTTTATTAGCTACAATAACCGAAGTATTAGGCGCTTCTTTAATGGTATACTCAAAGGTGTTGCCTACATACTCCATTAAGACTCTATTCGGATTTTCCTTAATGAATTCATAGAGTTGTTGTAAAGTACCATTCATCATTAACCTATCATTACAGGCATTCACGACATATACATTAAATGTTCCATTTGCGCTCATGTGTATTTTCAATTCTATTTGAGCTCCATGTTCACCGCAACATCTTGCTACGTTGGAATAGTGCCCTGGACATAGTAAGTGTGTCGTAATGACATCACTAACACATATTGGAGGGATGTATATCAGAATCATTAAGGCAAGGCATGCAAATAGAATAGAAGTCCCTATTCTCCCAAGAATTGTACTGAACATTCTCATATATTCAGCCTCCTAGAGAAATAGCAATATGCAATTAAGAAGAGGCCGAACACAAGGCAGTAGCTAACTATCGTATATCCCATGACCTCCGAGAAGCTTGGACTCCATATTGTACGCTCACAGTAATATCTTAATGCCAAGCTCGGATCGAATATTGATAATATCTTTAGTGGTGTAATCCTCTTAGTAGCTTTGATATAGAAATCGAGTAGTTCACGAGCTATTATTCGCAGAAAGCAAAACGATATGCCTACTGCTAATGGCGCTCCGCTCTTCTTTAAGTATATTACTGAGAGGAGTATTATGGCAGTAACGAGAAGACCATATGAGAGAAAGGCTAAATAGGATATGAATATATATGTAATCCCACCAACTACCAGCCTAGGAAGCAAGACGTAAAGCGCGAAAATCCCGGCTCCAATAAGCATTACCAGTGGTATTCCCAAGCCAGATATAAGCTTGGCCATTAATAACGCACTCCTCCTTAATGGATAGGAGAGGAATACCTGGATCGTTCCTTTTTCAAAATCACTCCCAAAACCATAAGCTATGTTTTTAAGGACGAGTACTAGGAATATCAAGAAAGGTATACCAGGTATGTCCATTTGAGCGCTAATAAGCGTATATATCGTTCTCTCTTTAGTGTAGTGAAATGTAGTTGCCTGAAAGCTCGCAGGGCTCATTAAAGTAAATGTGCTCAATACTAGTAGGAACACGAATAGCTCCAAAACAGGAAACTTATAGTCTTCATGAAGTGTGATAGCCAAGACCTCTAAGAATGCCCTCCCTTTCCTAAACATCACCTCCCATCTTCATAACCTTATAATATAGTTGCTCAAGCGAAGTTACACCCATCTCTATCCCAAGAATCGTAGCACTAACTTCCTTTGCAATTCTTAATGAATCTTCATAGACTTCTCTCTCAGTCCCATCTTTAACCGTAAGTAGAACTCCCTTATCATCTACTGATATGTCCTCTATATAAGGTAGTCTCTTAAGTGCATTGGCAAAAGCATTAGGTTTATCAGTACTTATCCTAATCGCCCTGATAGAATATCTTTTAAAAAGCTCCATCAGATTTCCTGAGGCTAAGATCCTTCCCTTATTTATTATGGCTACTGAATCGCATATCCTACCTAACTCTGGCAATATGTGTGATGATATTAAGAATGTAACTCCCTCTTCCTTATGAAGCCTTAAGATCAAGTCTAGAAGCTTATTTCTCGCCTCAGGATCTAGATTCGATGCTGGCTCATCTGCAATTATAAGCCTTGGGTGATGTATTAAAGCGTGTGCTATCGCGAATTTCTGTAGCATTCCTGCGGATAAACTTTTAATAGTCCTGTTATATGCCCCCAAGCCTACTAGCTCTAGGACTTCCTTTGCTCTCTGCTCTGGCTCGCCGTAGATTCTGCACACTCTCCTTAGATAGTCCAATACCTTATAATATTCTGGAAAGGTGGCTTTCTCGTAAATTACGCCTATCTCCTTCTTTATCTTAGGGTTATCCCATGGGTTTTCCCCAAAGACGTAAACCTCTCCTTTATCAGGTCTTAAAAGGCCAAGGATAATCTTTATAGTTGTTGTTTTGCCAGCCCCATTAGGCCCTATTAAACCCATTATACTACCCTCATGAACTTTTAGGTTTAATCCTCTTAAGGCAACTACCCTTCCATAGCTCTTATGAAGATCCTTAGCAACTATGATCTCTCTCATATAACCTAACTCCTCAACGTAAAATTGATAATCGAGATATATTTAAACATTATTAATAGGCGTGAATTATGTTCCCTCATCTACAGGAACTTATTACTACGAATGCAGTCTTATGGGCTTTATTTTAATTTAAGACACAATGGAAAAATAGATTAGGATTTTGCAGAAACTCAAGGCGTTAGAGCTTTGCCGTAGTAGGTTTCAAATTACTTTCGTGATTTTAATTACTTTTAATTCCTACAAGCCATTATGCAAGCACTTGCCAAAACTTTATAGTTTTCCGTCTATATCCAATAGTGGATGAGCTAGGCTAGGGGGACAAGTAGATGAAGCCCCATGTCACCCAAGGGAGGCACAGGGCGGATACAGAGGGGTGATGAAGGCAAGTCACTAAAAGTAATCCGAAGTACCTAGAAGTGACGATGAAGTCCGAACCCTAATACCTTCCCATTAAAGTGCTTCCATTATTACTATGCAGATATAGTTTGTAAAGTTAAGAAGCTTCTTCAGTATAATCTAGCTTTCTCCTCGCTTATCTCTGTTAGTGAGATTAAAGATCAAGAGAGCTGATTCTTGTTATTCACAACTATCATAAGATACTATAAGAGAAGTTTGTCATCATTTGAAAATCAATCGTCTTGGCT
>JAGGUS010000295.1 GCA_021158375.1 Thermoprotei archaeon | reverse complement strand
GAATTACTACGAGATGGCTATGGATCTTCTTGAAAAGGAGGGATTTATAGTAAAGGAAGTACATAATGGTAAGACTATGTACAGAATTAAGGGATAAATTTTTTACCTAATGTTAATTTTAGCTCGGTCCTGGCCACTTTCATCATTATCAATTTCAGGAGGGTGTGTTATCCTCACAAGACATAATAAAATATCTAAGATCTCCTTAAATAGATTTCCTCTAGAAAGGTTGGAATCTCATTAGAGAAGGCGCGATCCCTTTATAAACTACTACTGAAGATATTAATGAGGGCTTGCCGTGAGTAACGAATGGGACGAAGAGGACGAGAGGAACTCTAAAGGATTCGAAGTACTTACTAAGTATTTAGGGGCATTAGTTGAAGTACGCACGGCGGATGGTAGAGTGTTACAAGGTAGACTTATGGACTTTGATCCGGAGTTCCTAAACGTACTTTTGAAAGACGTAGTAACTTCTGATGGAAAGAGAGCACCCATTGCTCTGATATCAGGAGCGGCTATATCGTATATATTGTTTATAGGTCCTCCTGAAAGTGAAGAAGGTCTTGAAGAGAAAGTCATGAAACTTCTAATGAAAGATCCAAATCTAGATCCAGAAACTATTGCTAGATTATGTAATGTAAAAATAGATCGTATAAACGAGATAATCGCAAGGCTCAGGAGGAGAGGCCTTGTCTCAGGGCGTTCACAAGATGGAAGGCAAACTTAAGATAGCGACGTTCATAAAGTGCCAAAACTTAAATTTTCGCAATCGTTAAAAACTCATAAGATGCTAATTGAGATATTTAATGTATTTAATAGGATAAATAGTCATAAGATAGTAGAGGTGAGCTTCTGCGTAAGTAGTAAGAGCTTTAAAGTTTTAATTCCTAGCGATAGTATCTGGGGTGTTGTGCGAGGAGTATTACTAGATAGAGAATATGAGTACTTGCCCGAGTTCGAGCTTCATAATTATAGAAACGGAATAATAATTGATGCAGGCGCCCATGTCGGCCTCTTCTCAATAATGGCTTCGCTCTTTGCAAAGGAAGTGATTGCTATAGAGCCTCATCCTATAAATTTTATGCTCCTCAAAGCTAATATGAGAAGAAATAATATAAGAAATGTCGTTACCCTAAATAGAGCGTTATGGCCTATTAGAGGGCAGTATGAGTTATTTGAAGGTAATAGTAGTGATAAAAATACATTACTTCCTAATGGCTGCAACGCATATACATACAAGGTTAGTACCGTTACGCTGAGCGATCTAATAAAGAAATACGGCGAAATAGATTTGCTAAAGATGGATATAGAAGGTGCTGAGTTCCCAGTGATAATGCACGCAAAAAATGAAGAATTAAAATGTATTAATGCGATTGTTGGAGAACTTCACTTCAAATATGGCAATGTAAAGCGTATTCTAAACAGACTAAAGAAAGCGGGATTTAGTGTCAGATATTTCTACTTGCCGTTATGGGAGCGCAGAGCTAAGTTTGAATATAAGATTAAGCTATACAGCCTCATGTGGATAAAAGCGTTAAGGGATTTAGCTAAACTAGCATCGAGCATTATACGATATAGGTATAAAGACTTAGCTATCTTTTTCGCACTACGTTAACCTAAGGTTATATTACTATAGCTAATCACCTACATATATCTTTCAGTAAACTTCTATTAGCTCTCATCCTTACATAAAATAGAATAGACGAGAGGAACCGAGATAGCGGAACAACGGAGGTTAAGTATGTGAAGGTAGGAGTATTCCATTGGGCATTCCATGCAAGAGGAGGGGGAGAGACCGTAGCGTACTATATGGCTAAAGCAGTTAATTCAAATGTGATATATACGCTGTTAAGTGATGGTTTCTATAGCGATATAAAGACTGTAGATCTAATAGAATATATACCGAGGTGGGCTAGGCTTATCACGAAAGTGATAAAAGATAGAAGAGCGTTTGAGATGTGGATATGGAGCTTAATAGACGTAAACGAAATAGACGATTTTGATATAATAATATCCTCGGGAACGTGGACTAAAGCTATAATAACACCTGAACATGTAATGCATGTACACTATCTACATTCTGTTAATAAGTACATATGGTGTACATGGCATCACTATTGGCAGTTAACACGAAGGAAGATGCTAGCATTTATGACAGCCGAATTTCTTAGGTGGATGGATAGAATGATAGATTCTAGAGTTGATTACTATCTAGTTAATTCAGAACTTACTCGGAGGAGGTTATGGAAGTACCTAAAACGCTATGGCGAAGTACTTTATCCCCCTATAGAAGTGAAGAAATATACCTTTAAGGAATATGGCGACTTCTTTCTCCATATAGGTAGGTTTGATTCAGAAAAACAAATAATGCCAATCATAAAAGCATGTGAAAAGATGAAGGCGAAACTTATCTTAATAGGAGCAGAAGGAAATGATAGAGAAACATTAAGGTATATAAGAAAAAGGAAGAACAAGAACATAGAGTATTTAGGATATGTCGATGAAAAGGAGAAGATAGATCTTCTAGCTAGGTGTAAGGCAGTAATATACAATCCAATAAATGAGGACTTCGGCATAGTAACTGTAGAGGCACTTGCAAGTGGAAAGCCTATTATAATCAATAATACGGGTTATCCCTCTGTGCTTATTAAAGGAACAGGGTTCATCAAGCGTTATAACGATGTAGAGATCTACAAGGGAGGAGTTATAACAAGAGGTGATGTAAGGACTATATGTCAAGCTATAGAGGCGGTCGAGAAACATGAGTGGAGTCCAGAGATAAAGAAGTTCGCTGAACCCTTTGACTTCTCAATATTTAGGGATAACCTCCTTGCTTATTTAAAAACATGGCGTCAGGAATTCGATGAAATGCTTAATAAGAATTTTGAGAGATAGAGCTAATTCAACAACCCTTTCTAATGAACCAACCCTTCTCAAGCCATGCTTTATGCATGGCCTCAATATTATCTCTGGGATATTTTAATGCATGACCAGGAGCAAGTATTAAGCCTCCATTCTTACCGAGATCTATACATTCTTCAACTTCACGTCTTACATCATTAGGACTACCTCTGTCAAGAGTTCTAGCACTAACACCACCGTTCACCTGAACCGTATCTTCATCTATCAAATTGTATCGAACTCTATCGGATACGGTTAGGTTCATCACGGTCTCCGCTGAGCCGCCTACGGGAGCATAGCTCCCCTCGGGAACCCAGCGGTCACCAATAAACTTATAAGTTATCATCCTTTATAAGTTTTATGGGGAATCCCCAATATGAACTACATAACACTTACACTACCATTTAATGTTGATGGTTTTGAAGCTAGGAGGTTACTTAGTACTGCTTGGTTGTTCAAGATAGCTACTCATAGGATGCTATCCTTAGCTAGACAGTTTCCTATTTTACCTGCTACTGATATTGGCTGGAAAAACACCTTCCGTAAAATAATCTACGAAATAACTCCTAACCGTAGATACACAGATGGAGTGATAGTACTAGTTAGAGGAATCTACGAGTCCTGTAGACAACTAGGAGTTAATTTCAAGGAGGTTGAGTTAGGAGGTTGGCTTATGTTTCAACAAGTTGAAAAGGAGTACCCAGTAAGAAACATAACACTAAAACAAGACTACGAATTCCACATAACAACAATAGATTACAACGGTAACTCTGATAGGATAGTTATTAAGCCAACAATACCTAAGAATTACAAGCTTCTATTAGACAAGATACTTGAAGAGAAACAAAAACATACGGCTAAGGTTGTAATTAAAGACTATGGTGTTAGGAAGAGTAGGCTGTGGGTTCATGGGGAGATACAACTAACGATACCAATAGACTTCTACTATAAGTGCATGACTAGATACAAGAAGAATAAGGGTAAACTTTATGGTGGAGTAGATGTTAATACTGATAGGATCAACTTAGCAATAGTTGATAGTGAGGGAAATCTTAGAGACGCCTATATTTTCTGGTTTAGAGAGACAACAGCGAGGGGCTATCCTAGGCGTAGGGCAAGAACTGTTATAGG
>JAGGUS010000073.1 GCA_021158375.1 Thermoprotei archaeon | reverse complement strand
TGCTGAGCTACGGGGCCTTATTCCGAGATTAGAGAAGAATTTAAGCCTTATTAACTTTTAGTTCCTTAGCTGTTAATAACAGTTATTGAGATTGAGGGTTACGTAATTGATAAGGGCTTCTACATAGTTTTTGTATAGGGCATGTTGAGCATTGCATAGCAGTGCAGTAGTCATGCTCGAAGAGATAAAAGACGGTCTGTACCCAGCCAGCTAATTTATCAAACTTTTGATTAAGTAAGTATCTTAAGCATTTTGTCCTCAGAGGACAGGATGTACAATCATAGCGTATGCACATCTTCTTGATTGGAGCGATACCATCAATTCCAAGGCGTCTTGCCATTTTTATCATATGAGTGTCTATGGGGACAGCGGTTACGTCAATTCCAGTGGATAATAGATATGCATCTGCTATCTTTGGCCCAACCCACTTGCATGAGAGGAGAGCTCTTCTTACAGTAAAGGGATCTTCGTCCATGACAGGATATACATTATCGAGGAATTCCTTTACACCACACTTGAGCTGTTTAAGCTGAAAGCTTCTTCCTATAGTGGTTATGTCTACTCTTAGTACATCCTCTAAGGAATCGACCATACTCCATAGCTTCCTACACCATCTTAGTACATTAGCTTCCCAACTGGTAGTTCTTGATAGGAATATCGGAATGAAAAGTAATTCCTTGTCATAAGGACTTATTGAAAGACCTATGTGGTAGGTGTGGAATAGTAGTTTAACTAACTCATTATCGGAATTGAGAATATGCTTAACAAACCATAATCCGGACCAATAAGAAAGTTCACTTGATCCGCAATTTCCGTAGATATGACCATTGACTTGAGTTATCCAATAGCCTTTCTTCCAGCCAGCAATCTTGACGAATTTACCATTAACTTCTACGAATAGAGCATATATGAAGGAAGGAAAGAGGCTTAATCTTAGGCTATACACGGAAGATATCTACTATTTATTCCTAAAACGTTTATGCAATTAAAAGAAGAGAAGTTTGTGGAGAATGTCCTTAATCTTGCGCTATCTGTTCTATTGGCTTGAGGGATCTTACTATCCTTAGCAAATAGTCTATATTGTCTGAGTCTATCATGTAATTTAATCCTTTAACGTACAGTATGGCTAATGGCCTCTTAATATGGAGGTACGCTATGCCGTAAACATCGTCGCTAATCATAATAGGCACATAATCGCATGATTGAATTTCTTTATTTGTAACCACAGTCTCGATGCAGATATGCCAGCAGGGCTTATTTCAAAGCTTACTACGCCAGGCCTAGCACTATAACCAGTATAATTATCCTTAGAGTACATCAGTATTATTGGAAATGCCCATTCGGATTTATTTCTCCCTTTAACCCATATTGCGGAAAGCCTATAACCATCAGGAAGCCATGTAGGCAGATAGAGCGATAAATTAGCTTCACACTTCATGCTTTTAGCAATAACCAGAAGTTCGTTAAAAGTTATCCTCCTACCGATCATAGAGAACGGTACAGGTCGTAAGGCGAGGAGCAACTTTTTAGCTTCATATTCTAGAATGAAGTAATAGACATAGTAGCCTCCAATGAGACTAAATACAATGCTAGAGTCAGGAGCATAACTCGCAAACTAGTTTTAGACTTCATCTCAACCGCCTCCATAAGCATAGAACTCGTAAACAGATGCCTCCACTAAGTAATAAAAATAGTATACGCCTATATATATTTATTCTAAGAGGAGAAATCTTTTGTCATCCCAATAGAATAAAGTCCAAAAGTGAGTAACAGCATATCTCACTTATAGCTTACGGAAGATCCCGATACGTTATTGAAAAATAATACAGAACATCTTAACATCTTTCGATTAACGGATATTACATTCTTGTCAGTTCGAATAAGTGTTAGTTCCATCTTACCCTTAGGATAGCCAATGCACTACAGTTCTCTCGATGCGTTTGCCGTTTAGCTCTCTAAAGTCTCTATCGAATGTGTAAAAATGAGAATATCCATTACATACTGCCGTGGCGAAGATGAGAGAATCTACCTCTGGTAATCTATACGAAATTCTAAGTGCTGAAGCTTTAATGCATACTTCTTGATTTAAAGGTACAATCGTAAATAGTTTAAGTAATGATTTCTTTATTTTGAAGAACTTTGCCTCTACGTCAAACCTAATACTATATAGGTGAATTTCATGAAGGGATATTATGGACATAGCTCTTACTACATGACTTTCAAGAACCCTCTTAGCCACGTTAAATCTCTCCTCTTCTCTGAATAGAAAAGCTATCAGTATATTCGTATCATAGAATGCTTTATTATCGCTCACTAATCTTCCTCTCCCGGTCTAGTTCTTCAGCTAGTCCCCTTAGTACGAAGCCAGGATTTAGTATACCAGCTAGTTGGTCTAGGCCAAGAGTTTTTTCAACTATTATTCTACCATTTTCATCGATACTTACTTTAACGTAATCTCCTGGAGAAATCCCCAATCTGTCACATATATCCTTAGGGAGTGTTATCTGACGCTTTCTTGTAACTTTAACTACTTTCATCAGGTAGTACAATAATGAAGTAGTACTATATAAGGGTATTACCATAACATCATATCGTCTGAATATAATAGGGACGATACTCTGCAACGTATTGTGTCTCAATATTGAAGTTAAGAAGAGTGGCTACTTAATAGTCGTATTTTATTGAGAAGGTCTAGAGCATGAAAGATTAACTAGCAGCGGATGAAGTGAATTATGTTATGATTGAAACTACGATTTGGTGCGGGGGGTGGGATTTGAACCCACGCAGGCCTACGCCACGGGAGCTCCTATCTAGCCCCTAACTTGGGCTAGATCCTAAGTCCCGCCCCTTTGTCCTGGCTCGGGCACCCCCGCACCGT
>JAGGUS010000299.1 GCA_021158375.1 Thermoprotei archaeon | reverse complement strand
TTGATGGCAAATCACTAATCAAAATAATCGATAATATCGAAAAAGGGCGAGATTTCGTGGTATGTGTTGAAAATACAAGAATGACAAAGCGTGCAATAAGAACGCATAAATGGAAGCTTATTGAGACTTTAAGGCCGGACGTTTATGGAAGACCAGCAGGGTACTTAGAGCTATATAATATCGAGGAAGGAGAGAAGACTAATAAAGCTGAGGAAGAGCACGATCTTGCTAATGAATTATTAAAACGACTTGAAGTTTGGTATCGTAAGACACTAAACGGAAAATCGGATCCTCTACTAGAACAACAGATAAGCCTACCGATTCCTGAGTAAACTACCATCTCCTTTTTATGGGGAACAACAACGACCATTATTACTCTTCAGGGTGAATAGAAACCATTATAGTCCTACTTATACTTACTCCATTAGCAAATTTACAAACAACTTTCACTCTTAGTATATTTACTGCAATGATCTTCCCATTAGCCGTCCAATTACCAATAAGCCAGACTTGCTCCCCTGGAGCTATCCTTGCAGGAATGCTATTGAAGGTCTCAGTTATATCCTCACTATCAACTGGGAACATATCTGCCTCAACTACGAATACCTTAATCTCAACAATATCTCTAGTTCCTACGTTCCTAATATGGAGCGAAAATTCTCCATTAGCATAAGCTACCCCAGAGACCTTAAAGTCATTCTTGGGAAGGGATATAAATCCAAAAGCGAATAGCACGATGAGAGTACTTATTATTAATACAATCCCTACTATTAGACAAGTAATCTTAAATAATTTCAACTCCATTCTTCTCTCTCTCCAAAGTAGTTAAAAGCATTCCAATTTAAAAAGTTTTAGTTAAATTGACCGATAATTTTTCAATAATGCCTTTATACATTTAACAACTGAGTATAAAGAAAATGCAAAAGATATACTTTTATATCAATTTCCCAAATATATATCATGATGACTCCTAAGAGAATGAAATTATACCTGTATAATGCACTACTCATCATAATTATGACAACTTTAACAATGCATGTTATTGTGCTTGCGTACGTAAATTCTTCTACTAGATGTCTGGGAAAACCGTTTGAGGAATCTCCACTCTATACTGGAGCTGGTGAATATAAAATGGTTGTTTATGGTGATGGTTCTTTTATGATATGAGGAGGTGAAAGTCATGAGATGTAGAACTTTCGCCTCTATATTTATAGCTGCGATTCTGTTTACAATAATATTCTTGCCACATTTCATAAAACCAATACTCGGACTCGTTAATGGAAGGGAAATCCTACCTCTCCTTAAAAGTGTGTGGGGAGTAGACATAAAAAAGTACTACTTGATTAATGTTACTTCACTATCAGTATCAACGGATTATGTATTCACAAGTGGTAGTTCTCTAAATCAAAACCTACTAATCGTATCTGTTAGAAAGAGTTGCCCAATAGAGGTGGCTGTCCTCTGTAAAGGAAAACTCTATTTAAGAGATACCGGCGTTCTTAAGGACATAAAAACGCCTCAGGATATATGTGAAAGCGTTTTGATATTTATAGAGCGCTTTGAGAAGTTCTTAGGTAGTAAATCGGAATTTCTCAATTCACTATCTAAACATATGCCAGAGATATGTGAGAAACTCGATGGTATAAAAGCTCAAGAAGTCAAAATGAATTTCGACGATATATCCATATCAATAGTTATGACAGATCCGGAAGGCTCAGCCAAATTCTCAGGAACCGTATCTATTCTTGCAAGCCCACCCTATCCCCATGCACCAGTATTCTTTGTACTACGTCTACCATTGAGGATAAGTGATGTTGGGAAGACTAAACTATTTTATGTAGCATATCGCGGTGAGCCTAAAATAGCGGATATTCCATTTAACATCACGGAGGAAGAGGCAGTAGAAATCGCAAGACAGGTAATTCTAGGCGACAAGAAGGTAATTGAGATAGCTAAAGCAAATGGCGTTAACTTAAGTGATATCTTGGAGCTAGAAAAGATTGAAGTACGATTTATACCGGGCAGGTTCGTATTAGAGCAATGGAATCTCATAAAGCGTATCATAAAGCACTCATCCTCCGACATGAGATATCCGTACGAGAACGTACAATTCAATAGGACTATAGCAAACGATACGCTCTATCCCATAATATACGTATGGTTCAATCTCACTAAGCCGCTTAAAGCCAATCCAAAGCTATCTCCATTCCTATTCGGATTCTACGTAGCGATATGGCCAGACACAGGAGAAATATACTCCTACAACTGGAAATTCATCTACGGTGGATCTAATAGCGGGAATTCTCCTGAGCAGGCAACTACCGAAGTAAGGATCACCAACTCATGGTACTTCTCATCTATAGCAGTGTCTACATTTCTAGCGTTCATTTTGTTAAAGAGGAGGTTTGTTCTTAAGAACCTTAAGTAAATTATTTTCTTCTTCATTTTTTACCATCCTACCTATTTTCTTAAATTAATAAAATACTGCATAAACGCCATGCTCTTTCCTTAGTGTACTACATACATCACCTTGAAAGATCTTGCCAATAACTAATGCAAATGCATTAGAAATGTGATATCATAGTTATTTATGATGGTATTTAAGATTGGTAAGTCTTATAACAGATCTAAGCGATTATGATGAATAGTGATGATGAGCAATCCCGTAGCTTAGCTAATTGATGCTGAAGGCGATTGGGACTGATTGAAAACGGCACATATCGTAATTCCTTATCATAATTAATTACTCATCTTAATTCCTATCTGACTCCTCCTCCACCTCCTCCGAATCCCCCTCCTGGTCCAAATCCTCCTCCAAAACTCTTCCCTCCCTTAGTCGCTCCTCTACTAACTATTGTCCCGTAAGTACTCCTAACCATGCTTGGTGTCATAATTACTAATGGTGCCTCAGGTAGTTCTATATTCAACTTCCTCATAGCTTTTACGACATTTTCTCCAACACCCAATGCAGTTCCATAAACTAACCACTCCTTCCATATTACTAGATCCTCTGGTGCATACTTCTGAATTATTGCAAAATCTTCAAGCACGTTTCTAAAAGCATCCCACTCTAATTTCTCTTTATAGAAACTTTTCTTCCACCTTCCGAATATCTGAGAAGGTGGTATAGCACAGATTACTGATTGACCTAATAGAA
>JAGGUS010000082.1 GCA_021158375.1 Thermoprotei archaeon | reverse complement strand
GTTGAAGTAATGCTTAATAACGGCGTCTCTCTAAGCTCAATAAAGGATATACTCCTAGACCTAGGCTTTCCTGAGGAGAAAGTAGCGAAAGTAATTGAAGCTTATAAATTCATGGAACAAACAACAAACGCTTTAGCTAATGAAAAGAATGCCAACGGTAATTCGTCGAATGACCAATCTATTGACGATAAGCAAATACAAGAGCGCGCAGATATGCTAGCTATAGAGGAGGAGATAAGGAGGCATAAGGAGGCCTTGTCAAAAATTGAGGATGAACTAATGAAATTAATAGTAGATATGGGTGAAGTCAAAAAAAGATTACGTACATTAGAAGAGACGCGTGCCTCCAAAAGCATAGAGGAAGATATAAGAGATTTAAAGGCTAAGTTAGACGCCTTAATAGATGTGCTCATTGATAAAGCTCCTACTATTCTTGAAGAATTAAGGAGGAGAGGTCTTAAGTGAACTATCACTTTAGCGTAAACCGTAAAGGTGTATTTATTCTTGAAATAAGTAATAAAGTATGCGACGAGGCTGTATTCGCGTATTTAGTACATAGCTTGAAAAGATTATTGCTTAGAGATTCTAAGCTGTTTAATAAAGTGAGGCATATCCTAATTAAGTTTGAAAATGGTAGAGAGACCGCTATAAACCCCGAAGTTGTAGAAGCTATAAAAGACTATGTATTGAAGATTAAACAATGCGAGCTATACTTAATGGGCTCTTCTAATCATTACCTATTCTCCCTAATATTTTGCGTCTCTCCTAAATTAGGGCTTATCTATGTAGATCCTTTAAGAGCTATCGCTACATTAAGTAATTGTGGTGAAGAAGGTAAGAGGATGGCAAAAATACTTCAAGGATCTAAGCTCATAAGTCTCTTAAATAGCTTCGTTCCAGCAACACTTACCGATGGTGGTACTAACCTCAGAGGTTATCAACTCCTTGACAATTATGCTGTAGGCCCCTTTAGTATCTCCATATTTAAGGGTAATGATTTAAAGCATTACTATTACGTAGATCTCCTTAAAGAGGTAAAAGCATTACTTCCCGTACTTTACGATGTCGAGGATGAGCTGACTAAGTGGCTTAGGAGATCCTTTACTTTAGAGAATTTCAAGTTCAGTACTCTCATTAATAGACTGGAGAAGAGAACTAAGGAGATACTCTCTGAGAAGGGTATATCATCAAGATCTCTTATAAAAAATCTTTCAATATACATATCATTTAAGGTTGTGGGTTTAATAAAATTCCTACCTTTTCTACTCGACGATCACATAGAGGAGTTCTATTTAGATAGGCCGAGTACCTTCATATATTTAGATCACGATATTTGGGGGCGTTGCCTTAGCAACATTCAAGTATCCGAAAGTGAAGTTACTTCTCTACTTACTCATGTAAGGCTTGAAGGTCGTAAGGAAGTGAATTTACTAAACCCCTCACTAAAAGAGGACATGGTAACTAAGCACTTCCATGTACGTATTAGCATAGACGTCCCCCCACTTTCAGCATATGGAATATGTGTTGATGTAAGGAAGTTAAGGCGGAAGCCTTTCACTCTAGCTGAATTAGTATATCGTGCATCCCTTAGTGTTGAATTAGCAGCATATCTCCTCTTGGCTATTCGACATAGAAGGAATATTCTAATATTAGGCGAACCCGGTAGTGGAAAAACTACATTGTTAAATGCGCTTGATCTATGTACTCCTGAGTACTGGAGGAAAATATATGTAGAGGATGTAATTGAAAGTCCTGATGAAAGCTATTGGGGCCTTCACCAAGTTAAGTTTAAGGTGAGGACATATGAGGATGAAAGACGTGGACAAAATGCTGGTTCGTCTAAATATGATGAGATAATAAAACTTCTCCATAGGACCCCTGATTATGTAATATTGGGCGAAGTTCAGACAGAGGAGCACGTTAAAGCTCTATTTCATGCGCTAAGTACAGGAATACGTGGCATTGCTACCACTCACGCAAACGATATAAGAAGTCTGATCTTAAGGTATGTCGAATTGTATAAAGTTCATCCTATAAACATAGGTCTTATAGATGTATTCGTAGTAATGAGCAAGCTCCGCTCACCCGAGAAAGTACATAGATTCGTGAAAATGGTTTATGAGACTAAACCTATTGAAGATTTTAGAGATCCGTTTAAGAGCTTTATTCTCACTTATAGTGGTTCTCCTAATGGTTCCCCCTCATTAAATGTCCCTATAGAGCAGCTGCCTATAATCAAAAAGATCTCATATGATGAGTGTATTGATGAAGAAAGCCTCATAGCTGAATATCAATTGTACATACGTATCTTAAATGAAGTCTTATCTGCTAAGGCATTTGATGCAGACGAGTTCCTCCACCTATTTAGACATAAAATTTTTCTAGTTAAAAATTCGATGAGGGTTCCTGCATATGAAATTGTATAAAGTGTATCGGGTTTTTTCCTTTCCTTTCCGTCCATTTATTAAAAGACATATTGCATCTGATGTACGGCTTGAGAAGGCATTAAAATATCTAGAGTGGCCCATAACGTCATCCGAGGTAACATTCGGTAGCCTTTTCTTTTCCTTAATGATAGGCTTTTGTATAGCCCTTCTGCTATTGTTAATTACAAACTCTATTTTCCTTTCAGTATGTATCGGTGCGCTTTCCACTCAACTCCTTTATAAGCTATTATACGAAGAACCTTTAAGGCAAGCAGAATCTCTATCCTTAACCAGATTAAAGCTGTTAACTCCTTTACTAGAAAACTTAATGACCAGAGGAAAGGTTGACGTTATATCTATGTTATCTCTATTAGAATTATCCCCTAATAAGCTATCCCATGTCCTTTTAGGTCAACCACCCGAACACATACTCTCTAGTATGGCTGAGATCGAGGTAAATCCCATAGTAGCTAGACTGGAGAAGACTTTAGCGAAATTTATATCTCAGTATAGATGCTCTCTAGATGAAGCAAAATTCCTATATGAGGACGCTCTTCAAGCAATAACTGCCGCTCTTAAATCACGAATTGAACAAATAGATGTACTTCTCACAGTAATGATCTTCATAACATTCTTCGCTCCCTTAATAACTGCGATGATATCTATATTCTTTGGGATGAGTGATACCTTATTAGCTTTAATATTATTGTCTTATGCTACGCTTCTCAATTTATTATCTATCAGTATTTCGAGGAGGTCATCATTATGAAGAAGAAATACTATTTAGTACTATTGTTCTTACCCTTATCTATCCTATTATTCATGAAATGGAAGATATGCATAGCCTTACTTGCAATACCTATCATACTGGAACTTAGGAGCGTTTACCTCAGTTCGAGAAGTTCATATGAAGAGCTTCGTAAAATAAGGGATCTCGAGAAGTTATTATCTCTTTTGCTTATGTTAACTGAGGATAGCGGTAATATTGAGCTAGCTTTAGTCAGGCTTGAACAGCTCCTAGACTCAAACAATAGCTTTTACGAGCTAATACGTGACTTAAAATCGCGCATACTTCAAGGAGATGTACCATCTCACTACTTAATTTCCCTAAGCAATAAGGAGAGGGGGTTCCTAAAAGTAACATTAAGGGAACTAGCTACCATCATTTCAAACAGTACGCAAGTCCTCTCTGATCTGCGCTACTTGCTTAACATGACAAGACGATATAAGGCTGTGATTGAAGAGTATCATAGCCTCTTAGAAGCACGCCGCATAAAGGCGAAACTACTCACACTTATAAATGCCTCTTGCATGGCCGTTTTCTCAATTACTAGCACACTCTTATCAAAAATATCAAACAGTAGTAGCTCTTTTCTACACGCTCTTAATAATAACACCGTACGTATAGTTCCGCACATATTTTTCGTACATAGGTTAGTTAAAACAAGTCATGTCATGATCGTTATAGGATACTTATGTTTGGCTGTTTTGGCTGCTTTCTATATGGCCTGTGCTATGAGAGATCCTAAACCGCTTCGATATATAGCTCTCTCAATGACAGTATATGTTTTAGTCTACATACTTTTATCCACGATATTCCTTTAGCCGGGTTTAAATACTCTTCTCCTCCTCCTCTAATCTGGCTGAGAAGATGAGTAAGATAATAGAGAGAATAAAGATGCTAATAAGAGATATTAAAGCATCACCTCTCGTAGAAGAAGGAATGTTAATAGGGTTATCCCTAATAACGCTAACTATGCTCCTCTCTATGGTTACTGGCATATTTGGTGGTCTCAAGGGACTCTTTGGGCATGCACAAGGTGGTGCAGACTCGCTTTTTAATGAGATTGCCCAGCAACTTGACAAGATATGGCAATATATTGTTAATCTATTCAAGTAGCGCCGAGGATATCAATCATGGCAATGAGGAATATAAAAGACGTACTAGTGCCTCTAACACTACTCTTAGCTGTAGTAGGCTTGCGGCTAAAAAATTATCTAATGAAAGTAAGTGGTTCTTCCATTTTTTCAAGCTCGTCCAATTTAATTTTAAGAGTCACCTCAGTATTCTCTCGCTATGCTATATCATCTATCGTCATAGTGTTAGGCTTCATTATTATCCTGCTAGTTCTTTATAGACTAAAGTTATTGTTTTCATTAAAATCTGGAGTTAACGTAGGCGATCTCTGGATAGAATTTAAAGATAAATTCATTGGATGTATAGTGCTTAGTGGTGAGCTCATCGTAGATAATTCTCAAGATTTAGTAATGCTCGAAGATAGAGTTGAACGCTTGTTTCAAGCTCTCAGGAATTCGTCAGTTAACTATACACTCTTCATATCTAGCTCTATTGACAATGAATATAAAGCTGTTTTAGGAATGCTTGTTGTTAGTGATACTGAAGATGAAATTAAGAGTGATCTATATAAAGTTAAGTCCAGTATAGAGGCCACACTGCCTGAACTAGACGTTCGAATACTCAATGGTAGATCTCTCTTAGATCTATTAAACAGATCCCTAGTACCTATTAATTGTAATAAATTAACTAAAGTCCGTAGCAACCATGATCCTCTATCCTCATTGATGATTTCTTATTTAAAGGGTGCTAAACGAGCATCATATAAAGGTATAGCACTATGGCATTTACCTTTAGGTCATAATCCCTCAAGAGAAGATTTTGCTATCTATCTTGGCAACGTCATTGCCGATAATAGGGAAATATATGCTTTTAACTTAAGCTTACAGGATTTCTCCTCCCATATAGCAATCTTCGGTACCACCGGTAGCGGTAAAACTACAACCGCAAAGACTATCGCATTACGGCTACTTAAGAAGGGAATAGGTGTCTTAATACTTGACTGGCATAATGAATATTCGGATCTCTTATCCTTCGCTAAAGGAACTATATATAGACTTGGAGTAGACAATATCTCTATTAATCCCCTTGCTCCATCGAAGGGCTATAGTCTCTCAGAACATATAGAATTCGTTACGGACTTGTTTAGTGATGTATTCAATTTGTCTCATCCTCAGGCTTTCATGTTTAGGGAAGCGCTTAAGAAAGCATATTTAAAGGCAAGGCTTCATTCCAGAGAGCCAACTATATTAGACTTAGTAGAGGAAATAGAGAAAATGCCAATAAGGTCAGGATGGGATCATGAAACTAAAACAGCATTGCTGAGACGACTAAAGCTCTTAACTGAGGGTCGTATTGGAAGAGCGCTTAACGGGCAAAATGTTATAAAAGTTGAAGATTTGCTTAGACCCTGCTTAGTAATAATTGAACTCGGTCATATAAGGAACGTATATGCAAAACAACTTCTCGTATTCTCCATACTTAAAATGATATATGATCATTATGTTGGACGTGGGCATATTGTAAACCGTATTAAGCATTTGACAATAGTCGAGGAAGCCTTTAGCGCGCTCTCACAAAAGGTAGGCGGTTATCAGATGGTAGAGCGGATGCTGAGTGAGCTTAGGAAATATGGTGAGAGCCTTGTAATAATTTCACAATCACCCAGTAGCATCCCTTCTGGAGTCATTAAGAATACAGCCATGAAAATAATTCATACCTTACACGATGGTAGAGATGTAGATGTAATTTTAAGCTCCATAGGCCTGGATAAAGCATATCGTAAGATATTCCACATACTGAATGTTGGTGATGCTATTATACGCACTCCTAGTCTGAACGAACCTCTAATTGTGAGAATAAAGCCTGAGGTTAATGAAAAAGTTCATAAGACTTCTGATGAGCTAATAATTGTTGATCATAGCTAATACCTGCTTTCTAAATTTCATAGGATCCTCATACTTAGCTAGCCAATCTACAGTAAATGGTCTATATTCGCTTAAATTTTTAGCTCTGATAATCTGCTTTATTTCCTCTACTAGGTACTTGGGGGATTTTCCCGTAGTATCGATCTCCACGACTTTTTCTAGTCCGTAATATTCGACGGCCTCATATGTTATTATACCTAATAGTTCGGCTTCAACATTTTCAAGTATCTTTTTTACTTTCCAGTTCCTGGCAATTAAGCGCCTCGCTAATATCATCGGATCTAATCTTAGTACTACTACCAACTCAACAAATTCTTGCGGCAATATATCAGGTATTACTGAATCAATAATTGCAGGAGCATTTAGTACCTTAAGGAGCACTCTTCTAAGCTCCTCCGCATCTACATCATAAGTATCGCTCTCTGGATCATAACTTCCCAATTTATACCTAATCACTATTTCTGTCGCCTTTATTAAAGGGACTTGAAGTTGCTTAGAAAGGATCCTAGAAATTAGAGTTTTCCCAGTACCTGGCGAGCCTGTAATTACTATACAATTTTGCAACATAATAGCACGATCCGATCTCCTGATCATTATTAGTATTAAGATGTAAAGCTTATAAACTACACTTTTTAACTGCTTCACCACTACATATTAAAAGAATAATGATAAAATGCGGTAATTATGCAATATAGATCTTGAAAACAGGTAATGTTAAGGTCTAAAATAGTCAATAATTTAGTGTTTATTCAGTAGAGGTCTCTTCTTCCTCTCCTTTCTCCTCTTTACCCTTCTTTTCTTCCATTCTTGAAGCTGCTATTATATCATCGATTCTTAGTATTAGTGAAACTGCCTCTAGAGCTGATTTTATCGCTTGAAGCTTAACGCTCACTGGCTCAATTACGCCTAACGCCATCATATCGTCTACCCTTCCTTCGAATACGTTTACTCCATACTTCCACCCATCTGGCTTCTCATGAGCCGCTCTAAGCTCGGTGATTATGTCTACTGGATCTAAACCTGCATTCTCTGCTAGTGTTCTGGGTATTACCTCTATAGCGTTGGCAAAAGCCTCTATAGCTAATTGTTCTCTTCCTCCTACCTGCGTTGCATACTTTCTTAGCTCTTTTGCTATCTCTGTCTCTATTGCTCCTCCACCTGGTACTACCTT
>JAGGUS010000189.1 GCA_021158375.1 Thermoprotei archaeon | reverse complement strand
TATCAGTAAGGAAGAGCCCAAGTTTACCACCAGTATTCATTAATAGGACTGAGATAAACGCTGGTATGACAAACGATCTCTTCTATTGGATCGAGAAGGTTACGGGAAGGGTTATAAAGAAGGAGGAATTATCGGCTGAAATAGCTAATAGAGCGTTAATACCGATATATAAGAAGGGTAAATTACTTCAAGAAATATATCCCAACGATATGCAAGTTGTATGTCCTGCTTATAGTAAGTCATCAAAAGAAATAGGATTATGGACTGAGGGCTATGCAGAGTTTAGCATTAATGTAGATAAGGACGGAATGTATATCCTAGAGGTCTTAGCAAGAGGAACTCCTGCAGAAGGAGAATATCCAATAATGGAGATAAGACTCGATAATAAGAAGGTAGATGCAGTTATAGTATCCTCTGAGAGCTACAAATACTATGACATTGCTATCGATTTAACGAAAGGAAGACATAAAATAGCACTAGCTTTTACTAACGATTTATGGTTGCCAGAAAAAGGTGAGGATAGGAACCTCTATATAGGCAAAGCGAGACTATTTCAGGCAAAAGTAGAAATGCAAGTCCTCCCATTGACTAGACCATGCCTGCTTGCCATAAAGCATATCGGAAAAGGAGAGTTAATAATAGACCAAGTGCCATGGGATTACTTGATGATGGGAGAAATAGAGGCTGGAGATTTAGATAAGACTTTACGATACGCATCAATATTATTAACTAACTTGGGCGTTGAAATGAATACAAGCAGATCCATTACCATGTCCGCTTCAGAAATGCGAATTAAAAATGTAAGCGCCTACCGCATTCTTGGAGATGAGGTAGATTTATTTTCTAATGGATATATAGGCGACTATATAGAGTTCAAGAAGGCGGGCAAGTATGGAATACTGATAGTAGCGAGAGGTACGCCTGCCGCTTCAGAATATCCAATAATGGAGGTAAGGCTTAATGGGAAGACTATATGCAGGATTCATATCAAGAGCGTTAAATGGATGGTATATGGTACTACCATTGATATAAAAGAGCCGGGTCTTTATAAATTAGAACTAGCGTTCATCAATGATTATAGTGTAGGAGGAGAAGATAGGAATCTATACTTAAAATTTATAATGATAAGCTATGAGGGATAGTCCATGTTCATGTTTGTAATAGAGCATTTAGAACCAGTAGTCAGTAAGTGGGTATGGTTTGAGTACAAGCATGCATCAAAGCTCGTAGGCCGTAATAGGCTTATAATAACTAATGTTGAAAACGAGAAGGAAGCTCAGAAATTAAAAGAGATCGCATATGTTTCAAGAATGAGCATAGCCGATGTTGGAACAAACCCAGCCCGAATACTGATACTTGATCCTAAGGCGGAGAAAGAACTAGTCACAGATGACTTTAAAGGTATAGATTTCGTGGTGATTGGAGGCATAATGGGCGATCATCCGCCAAGAGGGAGAACATACGATCTACTAACTAAGCGAATACCTAATAGCAAAGTGAGGAATTTAGGCAAGGAGCAGTTCTCAGTTGACGGCGCTATATACATGGCGTTAATGATAAGCAAAGGATATAAGCTTAAAGAGATACCAATAAAGGTCGGTATAGAAATAAGAGTTAACGAATATCTGACGATAGAACTCCCCTTCGCGTACCCATTAGTTAATGGGAGGCCTCTTATTTCTAAGGAGCTAGTTGAGTACTTAAAGAAAGATATCGATAAAGACGAAGCAGAGTACATAAGATTAGGTTATGTTAAAAGCATAGTTGAATATTAACTTCTAGATTTATGCGCTCTGAACTTCTCTCTTTTAAGTTTTCTTAAAAGTCGTCGAGCCTCTATTTTACTCATCCAATACTCTACATCTATACCGTATGCCTTTAGGAGCTCTATCTCATCTCTTGAGATTAGGTATTTGGCGTAATATCTTCGTACTAATTCCTCATTATTCCTTATAAAATCTATGTATGCTCTTTTGCTCAATCTATCAGCTTCCTCGTTCATCTCTCTAGGTATCCACTCCACCCTGCAGTTCCTTATCCTACTTAACAGTTCCATAGCCTTTTGATGCAGTACTACTAATCTAGGTGCCCTTACTCTATAACGTCCCTTTATCTGTCTAACGACAAGCTGACTATCACTAAATATTATAATCTCCTTATTCCTAAATCTAGAGTCTAATATATATTTCAGCGCATTAATTAGAGCTATATATTCAGCTACGTTATTGCTGACATCATCACTCAAGGCACCTACGCCTATTACACCATTCTCCTCATATACTTTCTTCGAACCGACATATACTACAAAACCATAAGTAGCTATACCGCCAGGATTAACGGGTTCACAACAGCCATCTACATATACCCTAACGACGTGAGAATCTACTCCTCTATGCTCTGATCCCATAGTATCTGCTTTATGATGCCTATTCATGAGTTTCCCTTAGCCTTATGATCTTTCATAAATTCTGAAATATAAACGATACGTAACTGTGATGAAATTCAAGCTTAAAAGCGTAAAGGTATATACATAGTTATCATGATGAACTTGGAATTCCTATTCCATATGCCGACTAAGATCATCTTTGGAAGAGGCAACTTGGAAAAGATAGGCGAAGAGGCAAAAAGCCTCGGTAAGCATGCCCTTTTAGTAACGGGAAGAAAATTCGCTAGGAAGTACGGCTATATTAATAGAATTAAGGCATTATTAGAGAAGGAAAATATAAAAGTCTCTATATTCGATCGCGTCGAGCCTAATCCCTCTTTTGAGACTGTAAACGAAGGTGGTGAGCTAGCCAGAAAAGAGAATATCGATATGGTAATAGCCTTTGGTGGAGGAAGTGCCATGGATGCAGGTAAGGGCATAGCAGTACTATGTGCCCAAGGGGGTAAAATAGAGGAATATGTATATCCAAGTATCGTTAAAGGAGAAGTTATCCCGATAATAGCTATTCCAACAACATGCGGAACGGGAAGCGAAGTAACTAGATATGCCGTTTTAACGGACACTAAAAGACGGAAGAAGCTTACTGTAGTCGGATACCCTATAATCCCAAAAGTAGCGCTTGTAGACCCAGAAGTACTTGAGCATCTCCCAAAGAACTTAACTGCATACACAGCATTTGATGCTCTTTCTCATGCTTTAGAAGCATATTGGTCTAAAGCAAGTCAGCCTATTTCCGATCTGCTAGCTCTAGAGAGCATACGACTTATAGTAACTCATATAAGGGAGGGATACGAAGATCCTAAGAAGAGGGATGTATTGCATTACGCAAGCCTCCTAGCAGGAATGGCAATAAATGCAACTGGAACCACTATGGTGCATGGTGTAGGTTACTATTTGACAGCACATCACAACATACATCATGGACTTGCAAACGCGTTATTCCTTCCATTTGCACTTAAATTTAATGCACCTACAATTAAGAATAAGTTGCTAAGACTTGCAAAATACTTAGAAATTGAAGTCAGCAATTATGAAGATGCCGCGAGTAAACTCTTTAAAGCTATTTGTGAATTAGAAGATGCGCTTGGTATACCTAAAGGACTAAAGGAGTTAGGTATAGAAGAGAGCGAGATAGACGATATAGTCAGAGATGCACTAGAATATGAGAGGAATATGAAAAATAATCCTAGGCCTATTAGCGAGGAAGATCTAAAGAAGATAGTCCTTGAAACTTATAGGGGGAGGCCATAGTCTAGCTTTAACCTTACATTCTCATAAATTTCTTATCATAGATATTGCAAATACTACTAGTATAAAGCTTGTTTCGTTTTAGCGTTACGTTTAAATGTTTAATTACTTCTACTTACTTAATGTGAGGTTGCTTAATGACCCATTATGCAGTAAGGATTTATCCCCAGATGGGAGCTCCATGAAGTGCGAGTGAAACTTATGAACCCGCACCAAGGACTAGCTCCCCCCACGGAATTAAAGTAATAAAAACTAACCAAAGTACTGTGAGGGAAACGCCTTTTCTAATTAGCTGAGTCGAGGTCATTAACCATAAAATCGCCTTAGCGATCCATTACTAGACTTACAACAAGCATTCTTAGTATTAATAATTTTTCCTATTCTGTCATTAGTCTTTATTCGAGCTTTGACGGCTTTTAGGGACATTAGCAGGATTTATATATTTTTATACTTAGACCTATCATAAAGAAATACTAGGAGGGTGAGGGCGTGGCTCTAAGAATCATTTCACTAGACGGTGTGTGGTACTCGAAGGGCTTCAAGCCTGGCGAGGGAGAGAAGGAGGGCGCTTATAAGGAGGATTATAAGACTGATGGGTGGATCAAAGCCAAGGTTCCAAGTGTAGTACACCTAGATCTCCTAGAAAACGGCTTGATCCCAGATCCATTTTACGGCCTAAACGAGGAGAAAGTTAGATGGATCGAGGAGATGGAGTGGTGGTATAGGAGAGAGTTCCATCTGCCAGAGGACATAGTGAACATGGATGCAGTAGAAATACACTTCATGGGTCTAGACACATTTGCCACCATATGGCTTAACGGAGTTAAAGTTGGAGAGACAAATAACATGTTCATACCATGGGTATTCGACGTTAAGAAACTTGTAAAGCCTGGCCGAAATGTCATAGCGATAAAGTTTGCGCCACCGACTAAGACCCTAGAGGAGATAAAAGCTAGAGAAGAGAAGATGAAAAGGGTATTTCTCCCCCCTAGGGCTTACGGCAGAAAAGCTCAGTACTCCTTCGGCTGGGATTGGGCACCTAGGCTACCCACATCAGGCATATGGCGTAGCGTTAAGCTCATAGCATACAACACAGCTAGGCTGGGTCATATAGCAGCATTACCTGTGAAGGTTACTAATGAAGAGGCTGATATGCGAGTTGAGGCTGAGGTCTATGCAATTAGGGAGGTTGAAGCTAGGATAACCTTTGAGCTAAGCTATGGTGAGGAGAGGTATGATAAGGTTGTTCAATTAAGGCTTGAGCCTGGATATAATGAGGTAAGGACAAGTATTAGGGTGCCTAAGCCGAAACTTTGGTGGCCTCATGGCTATGGTCCTCAAAACCTATATCAATTCAAGGTTAAGCTCGAAGGAGAAGGAGAAATACTCGACGAGAAGAGCATCCGTGTCGGAATACGTAGCATAGAGCTCGTGCAGGAGCCCGACGAGGAAGGTAAATCTTTTATATTCAAGATAAACGGCGTGCCGATCTTCTGCAAAGGGGCCAACTGGATACCTGCGGATAGCTTTCTCCCTCGTGTTACTAGGGAAAAGTATGAGGCACTTCTTAATATGGTTGTTGAGGCGAATATGAATATGCTCAGAGTCTGGGGTGGTGGTATCTATGAAGACGATGTATTTTATGATCTCTGCGATGAGAAGGGCATAATGATATGGCATGATTTCATGTTCGCCTGTGCAGCGTATCCTGAGAAGTCATGGTTCATTGAGAATGTGGAGAGGGAAGTAGAGGAGGTAGTAAAGAGACTCCGCAACCACCCATCAATAGTACTGTGGTGTGGCGATAACGAGTGCGAGTGGGCTGAGAGTGGCAGGGTGATCTCACATAGGATAATACCTAATATCTGCGCCCGCCTAGACCCTACAAGACCATACTGGCCGTCAAGCCCATACGGAGGAAAGGATCCTAATTCTCCTCATGAAGGCGATAGGCATAGCTGGGATGTATGGCATGGTTGGCTCGATTATGATGGATACACGCACGACCCAGCTCGTTTTGTTAGCGAGTTTGGCATTCAATCCCCACCTGATATGGAGACTATAGAGGCTTTTACGGCTCCGGAGGATCGCTGGTTCTTTAGCAAGGTCATGGAACATCATAATAAGCAACCACATGGGAATGAACGTATATTCTGGTACTTGATAATGCACTATAGAATACCGCGTGATCTAGAGGAGCTTGTATATTGGGCTCAGGTTAATCAAGGAGAGGGGCTTAAGACAGGAATAGAGCATTGGAGAAGAAGGAAGTTCAAGACCAGCGGTTGCCTCATATGGCAATTAAATGACTGCTGGCCTGTGGTGAGCTGGAGCCTGATAGATTACTACCTCAGGCCTAAAGCCTCATATTACATAGTTAAGAGGGCCTTCAGCCCCATATTAGTCTCACTAGTTAAGGAGGGCGAGTCCGTCTCAGTTTACATAGTGAGCGATGAGCTAGTAGATAGGAATGGCAAGCTAGAGTTCATAGTGCAGGATGTGAATGGAAATATCCTTCACAGAGAGGTTATGGACGTTAAGGTGCCCGCTAATAGCTCGATAAGGGTTATGAACAAGGGCTTAAAAGATCTGCCTATCTCGGATAGGACTACGCAGTTCCTCTTCGCTCGCCTTTTAATTAGTGATAAGGTAGTTTCCGAGAATGTCCTATTCTTGGAGAGAGTCAAGCACCTCAAGTTGCCTAAGCCTAATATAAGGGCTGAGGTGAAGAAGGTGGATTCTAAGGGGCTTAGGTTCTTGGTGAGGATTAGAACAGATAAGTATGCTAAGGCTGTAAAGCTCAAACTTATTGGCATGGAGGCGAAGTTTAATGACAATTACTTTGACCTACTGCCCAATACGGTTAAGGAGGTTATCGTTGAGGTAAGAGAGCCCACTAGCGAGGAGGAAATAAGACGTAACCTAACTGTAACATCCATCTATACTATCGAATAATGAGAAAGTAGCTAACTAGTAAAGTTTCTTTTTATAGAGCGAAAGACTATGGTAGTTAGTTTATTATCTTATCCTTCCTAAGGTACGTGTCCACTAGAAGATCCTTAAAACACAGAGGAAGTGCATTCTATCAAATAGTATATATCTCTTCTCTTTAAGCTTTCCCCATCTTTCCCTATCGTCTCCCAGTTCGATAGAGGATGTCCCATCACTCAACCTATACCGCTTATATTTTTAGGATAGACCAAGAACACCCCTATTCATTCACCATAATTATGACGTTTTCTCTTTTCCTCCTTAACTTTAAGGGCAGGATTGGAAGGAAGGCGCAAAGGTACGTTCTCTATCCACGTATCCGAGGTTCGGAGGAAACTGAAGAGGGCGCGCTCCGTCTCATTAAATTCAATAGCTCTAACAACTTCATAATTATTCAATTAATTCTTCTCACTTTTTAAATGCATTATTAAAAATAATCCAGTTATTGTGCTCTCACTTTTGTAATTATGAGCCTTAAGGAAAAATAAAGCGTTACTTTATCCCTTTCTGTCTTAGATACTCTACTTCGATCTTATAGTACTCCATTAGCTTATCCAGTGTATGCACATGGGGCTCAAGTGTACAGAACCCATCATATCCATCTTCTTTAAGGCGCGCGATCAATCCTTCAATGTTCACAGCACCATATGGTAATGGAGGGTAAAATATGTACTGAGAATCATTAGGTGGAGCGAAAGGAGCTCCTTTTGCATAATCTGGATGTACTCCCGGTATGAATCTACAACCATTCTTCATGTGCATATAAGCTATGTAATCTTTCAAAATCTCATACGCATAGGGAAATGGTTCAACGTTCGCTTGATAATAGTTTGTCGCATCGAAATTCGTTCTGAAGTAATCTGAGTTAATCGCCTTAAGGATCCTAAGCATACCCTCAGGCGTTCCTGAAGCATCATGAGCCTCGTTCTCTAAGACTATAATGATATCCATCTTCTCGGCATAATCCACTATTGGCTTCATGACCTTAATGAATGGCTTTATGTCAGCATTATGTCCTAATGCAAAGTAATATACGTAGCAGTTAACGAAACGTGCCTTGAGCTCCTTAGCTACCCTAATGGTTTCCTTCATAAACTCTACGTATCTATCTGGATTCTCGGCCATCTCCCTTACGAAAGCACCACCGTTAGTGACACACGCTACACCTATGTCATATTTATCTAAGAGCTTTTTGGTTCGTCTTAAACCCTCATCGTCGCATTTAATCCCCTTGAACCCTATTATGTTAAAGGTCCAGAGCTCTATCCACGAGACGGAGAACTCTTTAAGTACTGAAAGTATCTCCTCAAGAGACTTCCCGAAGCCCCCGAGCTGTTGACCAGATATGGCCAACTTCACCTACTTCGCCTCCTTAAGCTATATCGATTACTACTTTAATGCACTCCTGTGGTCTTTCCCAGTTAAACTTGAGTGCCTTCTCTATATCATCTAGCGGGAAGTGGTGCGTTATCCAGCTCTTGATATCAAGCTTACCTTCGGACACCCACCTAACCGCAAGTCTCATCAGCTTCCTAAGCCTATCAGGATCCGGCCACTGCATCGGCGGGCCGAAGTGCCTGACCTTAGTGGCTACCCTGAAGTAGGGAACCGCCACGGATTCAGAGACATGGGCGAATATGTAGAAGGAACCGCCAGGCTTGAGCGCCTCCGTACCCGTAAACACCGCCTTGCTCGCTCCAGCTGTATCGATGACTACGTCCATTTCGCCAAACTCCTTCTTTATCAGCCTCCCCAGCTCATCGGGATCGTACTCAGAGGCGTTATATGCCGCATCAGCCCCGATCTTTCTAGCTACCTTAAGTCTGTTATCGTACAGGTCAGTGGTCACTACCACCTCAGCCCCGAAGTTCTTAGCATGTTGTATGATACTCAGACCGGCTGGTCCGCTACCAAGAACTAGGACTTTATCGAGTGGCCTTACAGTAGCCCATGTGAAGAATATGGTCGACCCACCGGCAAGTTCTAGAACTGCCCCCTCTTCGTCAGAGACGTTGTCGGGTAGAGGAGCTATGGTGGCGATCTTTCTCACATCTATCTTAACGTATTCGGCGAACCCATTACACCAACTCCACTCGCATATCCTATCGCCGACTTTAAGATCTGGATATATCTCGTTAACCTTTGATCCCATCTCGACTATCTCCCCACTAAACTCATGACCTAATATAAATGGGTAATCAGCTGGCTCCCAGCAATCCTTTGCCGGTGGCCGTATTCCCTGCCATAACTCATAGTCTGGGTGTCTACAAATTGCAGCCTTATGCACCTTCACTATCAGTTCGTAGTCATTCTCAAGTTTCGGTTTAGGCACCTCCTTCACAACTACAACTCCAGGTTTTTCAATTACAGCTGCCTTCACAAAAATTCACCCTTCAGGTGGTATATTTAATAATGTATTTAAGACTTTCGAAAATCTCTACTATTAAACCAACTCCACAATTTAGGTAGTAATGCTAGTACGGTTTAATAAGGGCACTTTCCTACTTCTTCATAATCCCTTTGTCAGTAATATATGCTTACCTATAAAGCCTTTTTGTATAGTTACTAAAGGAGGAATATATTCACTATCCGCAATATCTTCACCATCGATAAGCAACCTTTGTATAAACAAAACTATTTGTTCTTTACTCATTCTCTTACACACTTTATAATATTAAAACTTGATTCTTCTGCAACCTTATACCATTTTACTAAGAGCATTATCTTCAAAATCTTCAAACATATCTATTTCCCACCATGATACAATAAATCCATCAATACCTGCACAACTAGCCAATATCATATGACATTTTATTACTTCACTATCTTGCGAGTCGTATGCTCCTAATAATTGATAATCTGTTGAAGACCCTATATCCTCTGCCGTTACCATCGTCCAATGAACCCATCTTTTAGAGGGGCCGTAAATTGAGCCATATCAAGGATAATAAAATGCAAGTACGAGCTTCCTTGGTTGAGGTTCTTTAAATCCTAGCTTTTTAGCACAATTTATGAACATTAGTTTACTCATATCGTATAGAATCGCTTTAGCCAGTAGTAAAAATAAAATAGTGTAACAAAAATAGTCGAAAATAATTTAAGGCTTTTATGTACCTTCCGGAGGCACGGATCTCTTGAATAGTAGCGCAAGTCCAAATGCAGCGAATATTGCCCCTACCGCTACTAATGAATAAATAAAGATATACTTTCTTGTTAATAACGGCAATCTGACTCTCATTGTAGCAAGTTTAGGGTTTAATATGTATGCCGTAACTAGAGCTGCTATCTTTCCATATTCTGCTCCAGCCATCTCTACCAGTCCGCCCCACACTAATATACCCTTACCTATTTTCAGAGCAACTACTCCAAGATATGGATATCCTTGCCACGTTTCTTCGCTCTCTGGTACTTTATACCAGTACCACAAAACCTTTACTTGTTCAGGCAACTGATCAACGGCAATAGCTATTGCCGTATCTACGGCTACAGTCTCAGGTATACTAACTCCTATTGCCTTACTTATATTTTTACCAAGACTTCCACTTAATTCTGCTGTTCCAGTATACCATGGGTCTACTAGGCCCTCTAACCCGAGAGCCCTGAAGATGGCTTCTTCCTCAACACCATAACTCTCTCCTACTGTCTTTGTGTTGCCTACCATGCAGAAACCAAAACCTACCATCTGTACGAAGATCCAGCCTTTATTTTTGATAAGCTCTGCCAGATCCTTGTAAAAACTTTCATAATCATCTCCGTATGATGTAGGAATTGGTACGACTTCGCCATGACAGTTTATAATTATAATGCCCTCTGGTGCTTCCTTAATAAGAGCTTCCCACTCATCTACAGATTCGATGACTTCATATTTTAAACCAAGAGCTTTTAGATATCCCATAACAGCACTTCGCATCTCGTTCTTATCTACCCAACTCTCTCCTGCCTCTCTAACACAGAGCACATAAATTTTTTTCTCCTGTGCAGAAAAGTTGTGTACGGCTGATATTTTATTTGATCCCATGACAAGGACTAGTTCTAATGAAAACATCGTCACTATTGCTAACACGAGCAAAATACTTACTTTCTTTTTAGGGAAATAATTCAAGGTATTTTTCTTCATATTACATCTCACCACTTCTAGTTTACATATTACAGTAGTAAAACTTAAAAATTTAACTTTAAGTAAGAATAGTATAGTATAGAACTAGTATGTTAGGGGATTGCTATGAGCAGTAGTAAAGTTAAAAAAAGTATTTTGACATGGCACTTTACGTTAACTCTAATAGTGGTTGCCGTTGTTGTAGCGGTGCTAACTCCAATAGTAACATATTATACGCCTGCTTGGACTTACTATGCAGTAGCGATTTCAGGAAACATACCATTGGCTATAATGTTTATAGCGTTGATTATAGGAAATTTGTTTCCAGAAAGAATATCGAATAAACACATAGCGCTAATAGTAGCAACTTCAATTATGGCAATACTCATCCCTGGAGCAAGACCTTTAGTTCCCGACGTCCTTGATGTCATATATGGTGCTCGTACATCTGCTATCAGCGAGTTTTTCAGTCTTACATTTGGCCCTTTCGATCATAAGTACATGGCTGATATATTTTCGGGGCATATTACCAAAGTCCCGTGGGGCGCATGGCTACCTACGCTATCATGGTGGGCTATGTATAGTGTGGCATGGCTCCTCTTTATGTTAGCTCTTCTGTCTATTGTTAGACGTCAATGGATGGACATAGAAATGCTACCATATCCTATAGGGTATGTTTGGTCTGTACCACTAATTACTGCTTCTCCTGAGAGGAGAGCTAAAGGATTGCCTATTGATAGAAGGTTTGCCATATATTTAGCAGGCTTATTAGTGGGCTTTCTTTACACGTTTGTTTTAGTACTGAAGCTCTTAGTTCCATGGTTACCAGACATACTCGGATGGACTAATACTGCCACCTTTGTAAGTTGGTATCCCGGAGCTATAGCGATTCAAGCTCTACCTAATCTTCAAAGGATTGTTGGGCTTATGGTAGTACCAACAAACCTCATTGAATACTTGACGTTTTTACTAGCACCTCTAGACATATTACTATCTGCATGGGTAGTTAATATAGCTCTCTTGATAGTTATACAAATACTATACCTTAGGGGCTACTATTCAGGTATAGAAAAAATAGGCCTAGATCGTTTTGAAATACTAGGATTTACGGGTTCACTAAAGATTTTTGCTATGCAATATGGTATCATCATGGGAGTAGGATTATTCTGGTTGCTACTCCATGCAAAATATATAGGCCGTACGCTTAAAAGTGCAATAGCTGGCCCTACAAGGGAGGAGGTAGAACGAGAAGCCATAACTTATAGAACTGCCTGGTTTACAATACTTGTGTGTCTAGTAAATCTCTTTATACTATACTATGCAGCAGGTGTTAGACCCTTCGGCGCCTTCCTAATAATACTTCAGTACTTTTTACTAGGGTTAAGTATAGCTAGAATCTATGGTCTTTCACCGATAGGTTCCTTAGATTATCCATATTACATGCTACCAACACTATATTATGATGTTACCACTGCTGGGTTCAACCCTGAGCTCGTGAATGCTCTAGTATTAGATCAGAGAATGTGCACTGGTGAGCTTGTATTTAATGTATCTTATGCTGCAATGTTCTTCAGAGTAGCTAAGGATGTTGATATTAGCCCTAGAGATATGTTTATAGCGTTACTAATAGGCGCTTTAGTTGGCGGTATTTTACAATGGTTCGTAGTCCTTAAGCTCCTTTACACTGTAGGCTATGGTTCTTTGCCAAGAGGCCTCATAGAGTTCTGGATATCTACTGATGCATTAACTCCGGACTTTCCTGTTCAGAGACCATGGTGGCCCCAATTATTAGTGGGTTTAATAATAACAGGAGTTCTATCATACTTAAGAGCTAGATTTGTCTGGTGGCCTATAGATCCAGTGGGCGCAGCTCTAGGCTTTGGTTACATCTTCGGTGTACCAACAGGTATGTTCCTAGACATATTACAGCCATTTGTTCCGCTTGTTACATGGATCATAAAATACTTAGTGATTAAAATTGGTGGTGTGAGAGTGCATGATAATGTGCTAGTGCCTTTTGCAGCTGGTGTTCTTTCAGGAGTAGCGATTTGTTGGTTCATAGGGGGTATTGCTATACTGGCTATCAGAGTGCTACCTAGTATGTAAAAAGAACCATATTTTTCTTAAAATAGGAAATAGGTTACGTATTATCTTTTAAAGAAATTTTAACACTCTATCTTGTTACATTATAGCTTTATGTAACTTTCTTATCGAAAGCAATGAAGTCTATTTCGAGAGAGCAAATGCTGAGAGGTTGTTGACTCCACTTCACACTCTTTACTAGAAGATACATCCTTATATGGAGAGAGGCAACATTCAGGTTTTAAGAAAAATATGGTATAGAGAAGTAGATAATGAAAACTAGAGAGTTCTATGAATAAGAAATTTAAGAGAGTAAAGATGGCAAGTGTGACGGTTTGGGACAGAGACCGAAGATATTTTTAATTGCACATACTCACTGGGATCGAGAATGGTACTTCACGTTTGAGAGATTTAGATACCGCTTAGTCCAGTGTATTAATAGAGCTCTCAGAATATTCGATAAGGATCCTCGCTATCACTCCTTTATGTTAGACGGGCAGACCATAGTCCTAGAGGACTACCTAGAAGTCAGGCCGTACATGAAAGAAGCTCTAAAAGGGAGAATTCGTGAAGGGAAATTAATAGTAGGTCCGCTATATGTACAACCGGATGAGTGGTTAGTATCGGGAGAAGGGCTCATAAGGAATTTATTGCTCGGCATCAGGATAGCGGAGTCTTTTGGTCGTGTGATGAAAGTAGGTTATCTTCCGGATACCTTTGGTCACACCACACAGTTACCCCAGATATTGAGGGGTTTTGGTATAGATACTTTCGTCTTCTCAAGAGGAATGGGAAGTGTACTTGAGTCTCTAGGAAATCCCTTCATATGGCGTGCTCCTGACGGTTCAGAGGTTCTGGCTCTCTTCCTGATTGACGGTTACTGTAATTGTGAACGTCTACCTAAAGATCCTATGAGGGCCATTGAATACCTCAATAAATTCTTTGAGAGATGGAGACCTAAATGTAGAGTTCCTCTACTGCCAGGTATGGTCGGCTGTGATCATCAGTTCCCTAAGGAGTGGATACCTGACGTAGTGAAAGAGGCTAAGGAGAAGCAAGATTTACCATTTGAAGTCATACAGGGTAGTTTAGAGGAACTTTTAAATGAGGTTAAGAAGTACGCTAATAAGCTCGGCGTTTATTCTGGCGAAATGCTTAGTAGCCATTATAGAAGTACATTAAATGGTTGTTGGTCATCAAGGGTGTACCTTAAGCAACTTAACTTTGAGAACGAAGTGTTACTCGTCAATTATGTAGAGCCATTATGGACTATTGCGTGGTTACTAGGCAATAAATATCCTAAGGAGTTTATATGGCAGGCATGGCGTTATGTCCTACAATGTCATGCACACGACTCGATATGTGGATGTAGTATTGATGAGGTTCATAAGGAGTGTGAGGTTCGTCAACTTAAAGCACGTAGCTTAGCATGGGCATTATTAACACCTGCAGCACCACTAATTGAAATTCCACTAGCATTCCTCTGGCATGAGTGTGATAGAACCAAATTTGCAATGCTCTTCCTTACTTCAAAGCTTAATCTAAACTTTAGCAGGAATGCTATACTATACTTAGTCGCCTTTAATACTCTAGCTTGGAAACGAAGGACTCCCATAAAGCTAAGATTAAGATTCGACTATCCGGTAAGGATCGATATAAACAGCCTCCAATTACTTAAGTCCGTACTTCCAAGTGGATATTATGAGCGCCTTAGAAAGATAGTAGAGAAAATTGGTGTCTTCGATCTTAGTAAAATTAAGATTAAAGTTCGCGACGCAAATGGGTGTATCATCCCTCATCAACTTACTAAGATGCCCGATGGAGCCTTCGTGCTTGAATTCATCGACACACTTCCATCTATGGGCTATAAGGCTTACGCTATTGAGATAGGGGAGAGTAAAGGTACACCAGAACTCGTTAGGGTAGAAGGCAATAGCATGGAAAATGAGTTCTTGAGAGTAGTCTTCTATCCTAAGAAAGGTGGAGCATTTAAGATAATAGACAAGAGGAGCGGTTTTGAATATCCTATAATGAACTTCTTCGAGGACGATGGCGATGCGGGTAGTGAATACAATTACTCGCCACCTAAGGAAAACCTGATCTTAAGCAGTAAAGACATAGAAGCAAGACTAGAGTTTACAAAGCGAGGTCCTATAGTAGCTGAGGCTAAAATAGATCTAGTCATACAAGTACCTAAATCACTAAGACCTGATAGAGGTGGAAGAAGCAACGAGCTAGTAAGGCTACCCATAGTTATGTTCGTGACCTTATACGCTGGAATATCACGTGTGGATGTTAAAGTACTCGTAGATAACAAGGCTGAAGATCATAGATTAAGAGTAGTATTTCCAACAGGCATATCTACCACAAAACATCATGCAGAAACTCACTTCTACGTAATAGAGAGAGACAACATACCCAAGGAACAATATGCTCCCACCTATCCTATGAGGACATGGGTCGATGTAAGCGATGGTGAAAAAGGATTATGCATCGCGACTAAAGGTCTTCACGAGTACGAAATACGTAGAGGCGAGAACGGAAGTGAGATTATAATAACCCTTATGAGGTGCGTCGGCTGGCTTTCAAAACCAGCCTTCCTAACAAGATCAGATACCACCGATCCCCCAATGCCAACGCCTGAGGCTCAATGCAAGAGGTTAATGGAATTTGAGTATTCCATAATACCTCATAAGGGCGGATGGCTAGAAGCGCGTGTATATAAGATTGTTAGGGAGTTTGTGGTTAAACCTTTGATCCAAGAGGATCTTCCTCATGAAGGCGATCTTCCAAGCGAGCTTAGCTTCCTTAAAGTTAACCCTAGAGAGATAATACTAACGTGTATGAAGAAGGCTGAAGACGACAATTATGTCGTGATAAGGTTATTAAATGTCTCTGATAAGAGGGTTACGGCATCCCTAGAATTCTTCAGACCTCTTAAGGAGGCATGGAGAGCTAATTTAAATGAAGAGCCTCTAGAACAATTAAATGTAACTGGTAGAACTATCCAAATAGACATAGAACCCCATAAGCTTGAGACTCTAAAGGTTTTATTTTAAACTTTTTGATAAAAAACTATTAACTAGCGCATTTACATTACATATTTTCGCATTATGCAAGGTTACGAAAATCAAGCGTTACCTATCGCATCAAAGACTACGAAGAGCAAAATGGAGGATTCTACTAGCTTTTGTACAATAGTCATATCATTAGATAATAATGAGGCGGAATAAAAAGAATTTAAGTTTAAGAGGAAATGTTTACTTTAATCACCTTAGTATATCCACTAGCTATATCTATCACTTTAATAGTCCATTCTCCTTTAGGATCATTGAAGGCAAAAGGTATGCTGAACTCAGCTGAATCGCTATCGTCAAGATATACGTTCTTAGAATAGAACAACCTCTCCTTACCATCAGGTCCGTACACTTCAAATCGTAATGTATGTCCTTTAGCTGTACCGTTTGTCACTATTATTTTAGCATCCAACGTAGCAACAGAACCTAAAATTAATGTCTTATTGACTATCTTCACTTCTATATCTTCAACTTTATATGGTAGAAGCGCTAATATAGTAGGCTCTCCGGGATCTACTACTATTGTGACATTTGATGTAAAACCTAGGTATTTCTTCTCCCTAACATTATATACGTGGTGTGTACCGCCTAGATCGACTATGAGTTTGACAGGCTTGTTAGTATCTGGATTAACGAATAGTGCTACATATTCTATACTGCCACTTGAATATCTTACTACCTCACCGCCATAGTATCTAGAACCATCTGTATTGAATAGCTCGATCTTGGGCCTTACATTAAGCCATTTGAACAATGAATCCATTAGCAAGAGGACTCTCTCCTTTGCTATTTTACTTCCTAATTCGACGTAGTTTGCTATCCAGAAGTTCAAGTATACCGCTACGCCCTTACCGTATTTATTGATTATAATAGCTGGCACTTCTTTTCCTTTAGCTAATGCAATCCCAGTAGTGGGTTCTATATTAGGTTCGACAGGGAATATCGGAAGGCCTTCAATGGGCGCAGTAAAGTTATCGTAGCTCTTCTTTATTATGTCTATATAACCAGCTTCACGAGAAGTCTGATTCGTCCTTTTTATACCGAATATATCGTCTAGAGCGCCCCTTATAGGTATCCAGTTTAATCGCTCTATATATTTACAGTGATCATCCATAAGTCCTATTTTCGCATCAGCAATTAGTATTCCGCCATTCTTTACAAAATTCTTTATCTCCTCTACTTCCTTAGGAGACAACGCGATGGAATAAGGTAGAATAAGGACTCGATACTCTCCGCTCCTTAGTATACCATTTTCTATTTGTTCAGTTGATATATAGTT